>NZ_RZSB01000009.1:0-39311 GCF_004023285.1 Mesorhizobium sp. M2A.F.Ca.ET.067.02.1.1 | reverse complement strand
CTCGACAAGATCCTGCGCGGCTACGGCACGGTGGGTAACGACTTCCCAATCAACGAAGCCTACCCGCTATTTTCCGACGATATTGAGCAGCGGGCCTTCGATCCGGACAAAGCCAAGTTCCACTATCAGAAGTCGGGCCACAGCGGGCCAATCCTGCTCAGGACCTCCGATGTTGCCTTCCCCGGCGCCGTCGACGCCGCCCAGCTCTACCAGCAGAGCTGCACCAAAGCCGGCATCACTATCGAGGTCAAGCGCGAGCCGAGCGATGGCTACTGGTCCGAGGTCTGGTTAAAGCAGCCGTTCGCGACTTCCTTTTGGACCGGTCGCGCGACGCAGGACCAGGCTTACTCGGTCGCCTATCTGTCGACGGCGGCGTGGAATGACACGCGCTTCGCTAACGAGAAGTTCGACAAGCTTCTCATCGAGGCGCGCGCCGAACTCGACCAGGACAAGCGCAAGAACCTCTATCGCGAGATGGCCATCATCGTTCGCGACGAGGGCGGCGTGATCGCACCGTTCTTCAACCAGTTCATCGATGCGACAGGGCCGGGCGTGAAGGGATTCGTGAAGCATCCTGCGCGGGATTTTAGCAACGCCTCCGCATTGGCGGAATGCTGGCTCGAAGCCTGAACGGCGTGACTTACGGCCTGATGCCGGTTGCCCAGCGCCACGCGCTGGGCAACGGCATCAGGATTTCGACATTAGGAGCACATGAAACGTGTCGACGCTCTCCTCGACGCTGGCCGCGTCGGCTTCATGGGTCTTGATTGAGGACGTGGGCCTCATCCTGTAGCCACGGACGGCCTAGATCCGCATGAGCTCAGCAGTCCGCGCTTAAACCGACCGGGTCACTGCGCCGCGCTGTGGCGCGGCTCAAGTGGCCGGCACCTCGACGCGCGAAGCCGCGTTTCCTAAGAGTCCGGCGGGGTTGGCTGCCACACCTTCAACGCGCGCGCTGCGGAGGCACAGGACCGCACGCCCGCCATTCGAATGTGACCGAGAAGCGCGGGCGGGTCATCTAGGTAGGGTCATGATCACGTCGTGCCCTGCTGAACACTCCCCCTTCGAGCGGCAAGGTCATGTGACGGATCCTGCGCGATTGGGGGCCAAAACGCCGATTTTGTGCTCGGACAGACGAGCGATACATGCAAAGCGACACATTGATGCTGGTACCAATGGTACTCTAAATAGTGGCCGCGTCGTCCGGCCCTAAGGGAACGATATTACCGAGGAGCATCCAAATGTCGCAGGAACTCGATTATCTCAGCCTCCGCGTCGCTGCGGGCCGGCTGAGCCGGCGTGAATTTCTTGGCCGCGCAACGGCGCTCGGCGTCTCGGCGACGTTTGCGAATTCGCTCCTTACTAGCGCTGCGCGAGCGGAGGGGCCCGTACGCGGCGGTATCCTTAAGGGCGGCCTTTCTGGAGGTAGCGCGACCGATAGTCTCGATCCGGCGACGTTCTCGACTTTGTCATCGATTTTCGGCGCCTGCTGGGGCGAGTATCTCGTTGCGATGGTGCCAGACGGCGGACTGGAGAACCGCATAGCTGAAAGCGTTGAGGCCAGCAAGGACGCCAAAACCTGGACGATGAAGATCCGCAAGGGGCTCGAGTTCCACAACGGCAAGGCCGTGACAGCGAAGGATGTGGCGGCGACTCTCGAGCGTCACTCTGACCCGAAGTCGAAGTCCGGCGCGCTCGGCGTGCTGAAGAGCATCGACACCATCAACGCGAATGGTGACGAAGTAGTCGTAACGTTGAAGGATGCCAATGCTGACTTCCCTTACCTTATGACCGACTATCACCTCATTATTCAGCCGAATGGGGGGAAGGACAATCCAGCCGAAGGCATCAGCGCTGGGCCGTACAAGGCGAGCGTCAACGAGCCCGGCGTTCGGTACGGCGGCGAGCGTTTCGCCAATTTCTGGCAGCCAGATAAGATGGGTTTTGCCGACCAGGTTGAGCTCCTCGCCATCAATGACGCGACGGCTCGTATCTCCGCGCTGCAGGCCGGCCAGGTGCATATAATCGACAAGGTCGAGCCCAAGGTCATCGATCTAATCAAGCGGGCGCCCAACTTGATAGTGGAGGCCGTCTCGGGTCCCGGCTACTATTGCTTCAACATGTTCTGCGACACCGCGCCCTTCGACAACAACGATCTGAGAATGGCATTAAAGCTTGCAATCGACCGTCAGGAGATGCTCGATAAAATCCTGCGCGGCTACGGCACGCTCGGCAATGACTTCCCGGTCAACAACGCATACAGCCTGTTTCCCGAAGACATCCCCCAGCGCGAATTCGATACCGACCAAGCCAAGCATTATTACAAAAAATCTGGTCACAACGGCCCAATCCTCCTTCGGGTCGCCAACGCCGGCTTCCCTGGAGCGGTCGATGCTGCACAACTCTACCAGCAGAGCTGTGCCAAAGCCGGCATCGCCCTTGAGATCCAGCGCGTGCCAGACGACGGCTTCTGGTCGGAGGTCTGGAACAAACAACCCTTCTGCAATACTTACTGGTCAGGCCGAGCGACGCAGGACCAGATGTACTCGACCACGTATCTGTCAACGGCCGAATGGAACGACACCCACTTCTCTAACGAGAAGTTCGACAAGCTTCTCATCGAAGCGCGCGCTGAACTCGATCAGGATAAGCGGAAGAACCTCTATCGCGAGATAGCCATCATTGTTCGCGATGAGGGAGGCGTGATCGTGCCAATGTTCAACCAGGCCGTCGACGCTATTTCCGACAAGGTTGGCGGCTATGTCGCTTGGCACGACGCTCTGATGAACAGCTTGGCTTTTACCAAATGCTGGCTAAAGGCCTAGTTCGTCGGCGTCGTTAACCTTCAGCTCGGACGCTATCCGGCAACTCTCTCATCGGCTAGGCATAGTTCGCATGATCCGAACAGGGACAGCTCATAAGATCTTGTTGGTGACGCGATGTAGGTGACCCCCCTCGCCGAGCTGCTTGTTGGGGATAAGCGCGCCAATTACCCTCACGTTCGAGGGCCGCTATTCCCATCCCGCGATGCCCCGCCGCAAGGCAGGTAGCGTGCTCAATATCGGCATTACAGTGGCAAAGCGGTTGCCGCGGAGTGGCCTGCTGCCGGTTTTTCGGACACGAGGTTAAGCTAGCATAGCTTGTTCCTCGAACTCGACGGGGCTCAGGTAGCCTAGCATCGAGTGCCTTCGCCGAGGGTTATAGAAGCGCTCGATGTAATCGAACACATCCGCCCTGGCGTCATCCCTCATCCTGTAGACCTTGCGGGCTGTCCGCTCGGTCTTGAGCGACGAGAAGAAGCTCTCCATCGCAGCGTTGTTCCAGACGTTGCCCGACCGGCTCATTGAACAGGTGATGCCGTGGTCGGCCATCAGTCGCTGGAACTGCTCGCTCGTATATTGCGATCCTTGGTCGGAGTGGTGCAGCAGGCTGTCCGGCTTGCCTCTCCTCCAGATCGCCATGATGAGAGCGTCGGTGACGAGCTGCGCCGTCATCTCGGCCTTCATCGCCCAGCCGACGACACGCCTGGAGAACAGATCAACGACGGCGGCAACGTAGAGCCATCCTTCGGCGGTCCAGATGTAGGTGAAGTCCGCAATCCACTTCTGGTTCGGGGCCGATGCCTCGAAGGCGCGGTCGAGTAGGTTCTCCGACACCGCCGCTCGCTCTCCGGTGTCCTTCGGCAGTCCGCGGCGCCGAGGCCGGACCCGCAGCCCGTTCTCCCGCATCAGCCGTTCGATGCGATGCAGTCCGCAGGAAAGCCCCTCTGCCAGAACGTCGTGCCAGACCCGACGCGCGCCGTAAGTGCGGTCGCTGCTCTTGAAGCTTCGGCCGATCCTGGAAACGAGGATCTCATCATGCCGGGAGCGAACGCTGGGGCTGCGGTTGAGCCAGGCATGGAAGCCCGAGCGGGACACATCCAGCGCACTGCACGCCATGCCACGGCCAGATGCCCCGGTGCCTCGCGATGAAAGCGAACCTCATGTCACTTCCCTCGCGAAGTAGGCTGCGGCCTTTTTTAGGATGTCGCGCTCCGCCTTCAGCTTCGCGACTTCCTTGCGCAGCCTGGCGCCCTGAGACTCGATGGCCCTCGTTATAGGGTGCCTGCAGCCACTGCTGTTGATGGCCATAAGGCGAGGATTTGTCACCCCCCATTAGTCGTCGCCTTTTGGTCGTGGGCAGCGAGTAAACGGCGGTTTCCTGCGTCGGTAAAGGCAAATTAGCGCGTTTCGCGCTCATTTAGGTTGATACGTTCACCATACGCGGCCGCCTTGTCGGCCTTAGGGGAACAGTAGTGAGGAACGTCTCATGTCACTTAAACTCGACTATCTCAACCGCCGTGGCCATGGCGGCGAGCACACCAATCCCATGAATGACTCCGCGCTATCCAAATGCTGGCTGACGGCGTAATGCGGTTGTCGGCGATGTCCCCCATTGTAAGACTGATCACCCAGCGCATCACGCTTGGAATCCTGCTCCTTTTCCTTGTCTCGATTCTAATCTTTGCCGGCACGCAGATCCTGCCAGGCGACGTCTCGCAAGCCATTCTCGGCCAGTCTGCGACCCCGGAAGCGCTCGCCAACCTGCGGGCCGAGCTGGGCCTTAACGATCCAGCGTACATCCGCTATTTCCGCTGGTTGGGCGGTGTGCTGACTGGCGATCTCGGCACCGCGCTCACTTCGCGACAGGAGATTACCGCGACGTTGCTGCCCCGGCTGTGGAATACACTCTTTCTGGCCTTCTGCGCGGCGACTGTGGCTGTCCCGCTCGCTATCATCCTCGGGCTGCTGGCGGTGCGCTATCGCAACGGCGTAATTGACAAGCTGATCTCCGGCTTCGCGCTTACCTCAACCTCGCTTCCCGAATTCTTCATCGGCTACCTCCTGGTTTATTTCTTCGCCGTGAAGCTGCAGTGGCTTCCGGGTATCTCCACTGTCTACGTTGGCATGCCGTTCCTGGAGCGCATGGAGGCCATCGCCCTCCCTGCGACGGTGCTCACGCTCGTCGTGCTCGCCCACATGATGCGTATGACGCGCGCCGCGATCCTGAACGTCATGCAGTCGGCCTATATAGAGACGGCCGAGCTCAAGGGGCTGCGGCAGATCGAGATTATCCGTCGCCATGCATTCCCGAACGCCATCGCGCCGGTGATCAATGTGGTAATGCTCAACCTAGCCTTCCTGATCGTCGGCGTCGTCGTCGTCGAGGTGATCTTCGTTTACCCCGGCATGGGGCAGTATCTTGTTGACCATGTCTCGAAGCGCGACGTGCCGGTCGTGCAGGCCGTCGGCCTGATCTTCGCGGCCGTTTATATTGGCCTGAACATCATCGCTGACGTCGCCGCAATCATCGCCAACCCGCGGCTGAGGCATCCCAAATGAGCGTCTCGTCAGCCCCACACGCCAAAGGCCGGCGTCGCATACCCATCGGTGCCGCGATCGGCCTGTTCTTCATCGGATTGTTCCTCTTCGCGGCGACTTTCGCGCCGCTGATCTCACCGCATCCACTGGGCGAGATCGTCGGGGACGTTTGGATGCCCATGTCCGGCGAGCACTGGTTCGGCACTGACAATCTCGGAAGGGATCTGCTCTCGCGCATGATTTATGGCGCCCGCACTACGATCTTGATAGCGGCCGCCGCTACCGCGCTTTCCTTTACGCTAGGGTCGATACTCGGCTTCACCGCAGCCGTCGTCGGTGGCTGGTTCGACATGACGATGTCGCGGTTCGTGGATCTGTTGATGTCGATCCCGACGCTGATCTTCGGTCTTGTCGTGCTGTCGGTGCTCCCATCCAACGTGGTGACACTGATATTAGTCATGGGTACATTGGACTCTACCCGCGTTTACCGGCTGTCACGCGCGGTCGCCGCCGACATCAACGCAATGGACTTCGTCGAGGCGGCCAAATTGCGGGGCGAAGACCGCGCCTGGATCATTTTCCGCGAGATTTTGCCCAATGCGCTGTCGCCGCTAGTCTCCGAACTCGGCCTGCGCTTCATCTTCGCCGTGCTCTTCCTGTCTGCCCTGTCCTTCCTTGGGCTTGGTGTGCAGCCGCCACAAGCCGACTGGGGCGGAATGGTGAAAGAGAACAAAGATGGCATTGTTTTCGGTATTTCCGCTGCCCTTATCCCAGCCGGGGCCATCGCAGCACTCGCCATCTCAGTCAATCTCGTCGCGGATTGGATCCTTAACCGGACCACCTCTCTCAGGGGAGGGCGCGGCAATGCCTAAGGCGGCAATGAAACGACCTCATGACGAAAGCTGCTCCTTGCTCGAAATCAGGAAACTGCGGATCGAAGCAACCTCCTACTCGCCGGGGGGCGATCCGCAGAATACCGTCATTGTGGACGACGTTTCGCTAAAGCTGGAGAAAGGCCGCGTCTTGGGCCTGATCGGCGAGTCCGGCGCCGGCAAATCGACTATTGGTTTGGCCTCGATGGGATATGGGCGAGGCGGCGTGCGCATCACCGGGGGCGAAGTCCTCCTCAACGGGCGCAACATTCTAGCACGGGGCGTCCAGGGATTGCGCAAAGTGCGCGGCAACAAGGTCTGTTATGTCGCGCAGTCGGCTGCCGCAGCGTTCAACCCGGCACTTCGTTTGATGGAGCAAGTCATAGAGTCCGCGTTGCTGCACCGTATCGCGACCCGAGCCGATGCGGAGAGGCGCGCCATAGCACTGTTCAAAAACCTCGGCCTACCCAACCCGGAAACCATCGGCCGTCGTTACCCGCACCAGGTTTCGGGCGGTCAATTGCAGCGCGTCATGACAGCCATGGCGCTATGCTCCGAGCCCGACCTTATCGTCTTTGACGAGCCCACCACGGCGCTCGACGTGACGACACAGATCGATGTGCTCGCTGCAATAAAGGATGCGATCCGTGATACTGGCGTCGCGGCCCTTTATATTACGCATGACCTTTCGGTCGTTGCCCAAGTCTCGGACGAGATCATGGTGCTTCGCCACGGCAAAATGGTCGAGCATGGCGAGACGCGGCAGATCATCGAGGCACCGCGGACGGAGTACACCAAGGCGCTGGTGTCGGTACGTTCGATCGAGCATCAGGAAAAGAGGCCGGCAGCCTGTCCGGTGCTCGAGGTGAGGAATATCACCGCGGCTTACGGCGGTCATGTAAAGGTGCTGCAGGAAGTTTCAATCGAGGTCCATCCCGGTCAGACGCTGGCCGTGGTGGGCGAGTCCGGCTCGGGTAAGTCCACGCTTGCGCGCGCCATCACCGGTCTGCTGCCGCCCACATCCGGCATGATCACCTTTGCCGGCCGCACGCTCACGCCGAGGCTTGCGGAGCGCTCGACGGACGATCTGCGCGAACTGCAACTGATTTACCAAATGGCTGACGTGGCGATGAATCCGCGCCAGACAGTTGGCACCATTATCGGCCGTCCGCTCGAATTCTATTTCGGGATGCGCGGTCGTGAGCGCGATCATCGCGTGGCGGAACTGCTCGACGAGATCGAGATGGGCAAGGGTTTCGTCGATCGCTATCCTGCCGAACTCTCGGGCGGCCAGAAACAGCGCGTCTGTATCGCTCGCGCGCTCGCCGCCAGGCCGAAACTTATCATCTGCGACGAGGTGACCAGCGCTCTCGACCCGCTCGTGGCTGATGGCATCCTCAAGCTGCTGCTGCGTCTGCAGAAGATCGAGGACGTAGCGTATCTGTTCATAACCCACGATCTCGCGACGGTGAAGGCGATCGCCGATTCCATCGCAGTGATGTATCAAGGAAGGGTCGTGCGCTATGGCTCCAAGACCGAAGTGCTCACCCCGCCCTTCGACGCATATACTGACCTTCTGCTCTCTTCAGTTCCCGAGATGGAGCTTGGCTGGTTGGAAAGCGCCATAAAGGGGCGCCGCATGGCAAGCGGGGGGAACTGATCTCTGGCCGCACCATATTGGCGTTGAACGCACTCCGGCGTGTTGAGGAGAGGCCAGGTAGGCGGCGGGAATTCTCGACTTGGCAGCGAATTCCAGGCAGGTCACCCGACTGGGGCAGGCAAGAGCGCCTGCCGGCGCACGCTGATCGGGGTGAATCCCCAGCTCGCTACCCAAGCTCCCAAATCGACCAAAGACGTAACGCGACGCTTTTTTCCTCTCTGGCTTTCCCAAATGCAGCCGACTGAGATGGACGATTTAACTTCCGAACGATGGTGAAGCCCGAATGCGAGAACGTCGTCCCGTGTGTCCGTGGCGGAGACGCGCCCGGCCGTAGGAAAACACCGATCTACTGCATCAATAACGTATGGTCGAAGTACGAACGCACGGTAGCAGCAGTCGAAGCGGTCACTCCGCTGCGTAAATGCCAGCTGACGCGAGCAGCTTCTTGTGGAGAGCCAAATAATGACTTGTTGCGAGCACCATATGTCGAAACCTTTAGAACCCCGTTATGAAGTGGTTCTACAAACTGGGTTGCGAGTTCCTATGCGCGACGGCGTGGAACTTGCGACGGATGTCTACCGCCCTCTCGGGTACACGGGCAAACTCGCTTCGATTTTGATCCGAACGAAGTACGGCAAGGCCGCATATCGTATGCCCGAACCCACACGCCCTGTAGCCATGATGTTCGCGGCTCAGGGTTACGCCGTGATTGTGCAGGAACTTCGTGGGCTCTTTGATTCTGGCGGTCATTTCGCGCTCCTCGAGCATGACGCGAAGGACGGCTACGATACTCTCTCCTGGATCGCCTCCCAGCCATGGTCGACGGGGCGGGTCGGCACGTACGGATGCTCCGCGCTCGGAATCACCCAGGTGCTTACCGCTCAGCTATGCCATCCCGCTCATCGCTGTGCGATCATAGAGGGGGCGGGCGGCACGCTATCTGGCGATCGACAGCGACTGGGGGATTTGCGCCTTTGCGGGTCGCGTCTTGGCGGCGCGCTAGTGTTGAGCATGTGGGTACCCCACTTCCATCAGAGCCATGGCAAGGATCGTTCCCGGCCGCAAGCGAAAGCCGACGAAGAGTACCAGCGCGCATTCGCAACGCTGCCGATCATCGACATCCTCAAGATCATCGGGTCACCGCCCACGGATTGGGAGGACTGGGTTTCACGGGACCCTGGGGATCCCTGGTTCGACAGGTTTGGTTTCCTTCGCGAGGACTCGGCAATTGACCTCCCAGCCCTATTTGTGAACTCGTGGTATGACGTCGGTGCCGCCGACGCCCTCTACACGCGGCGCCTCTTCAGCGCTCGGGGGACGAGCGCTGCGGCTCGTGATCACCAGCACATCATTCTCTCGCCAGCCACCCACTGCAAGACCGCGACACTTGAGGCCCCGACAGTCATCGGTGAGCGTGAGTTGGGCGATGCACGCTTAGATTGCTGGCAAATCTACCTGGACTGGTTCGACGGTTGGCTGAAGGAAATGCCCGACCGCATCGAGGCGATGCCCCGCGTCCGATACTATGTCATGGGTCGCAACGAGTGGCGTGCGGCTTCAGAATGGCCACCTGCCGGTGTGGAACTACAGCGTTGGTTCTTGCGAAGCGGTGGAAATTCCAACACTCGCCTCGGCGATGGCGCACTTGAACTCAACCCACCTGCCGAGGACGAGCCAGCCGATAGTTTTGTCTATGACTCTGGCAATCCGGTGCCGTTTTTGGGGGTTCATGGCGGAAACTCAAGGGGGACGACGATGGGCCCTCGTGACTATCAGGAAGTAGAACTCCGCCAGGACGTTCTGTGTTTTACGTCTGACCTCCTTGAAGAGGGAGTTGAAGTCAGCGGTTTCGTCAAAGCCGTCCTTTTCGTCTCATCTTCCGCCCGGGATACAGACTTTGTGGCCAGACTACTTGACGTGCATCCGGACGGGCGTGCCGTTGACGTCGTCGACGGGATACTGCGCGTTCGGTTTCGCGAAGGCTTCGACCGGTCAGTTCTGATGGAGCCGGGCAACGTCTACCAAGTACAGGTTGACCTGGATGCCACGAGCAACTGGTTCCCGCCCGGTCATCGAATTCGGCTCGAGATATCCAGCTCCTCGTTTCCTCGCTTCGATCGAAATCTGAATACGGGCGGCAACAATTGGGACGAAACGAAGTGGGAAGTCGCCCACAACAGCGTGCATCACTGCGAAGAGTTCCCCTCGTATGTTCTGCTGCCTATCGCGGCCGCCTGACCCTCGCGCTGTAGGGAATCGAACTCCGCTGAGAGTCTTCTAAGATGAGCGGTCGGACTGGCACTCACGCAACGGCGATTCGAAAGCCGTGCTCCTGGAACGAGGGTCGGTTGCAGTGGTGAACTGACATTCTGCTTTGCTCGCGCCGGGTAGCTGGGACGCGCCGCTCGGCGGCGTGATGGTGCAATGTGAGCCGGCGCAATCAACAGCAGCAGTCTATTCGGCCGAAGCGCATTCGCCGGGAAATCATTGCTTCACGTTAATCAAGCCATGTAGGGCAGATCAGGCGCATAGCTCAGGATCATTGGCGTTGCTTGCGTCCTGCTCCCTACTAGCGAGCCTTCGGCTCGTCAAGGTCAGACATGTGGCCAGCCTTGACCCTTCCGTTTACCGTAGAGTGAGTGTCTCCGAGTCTGACGTGCGGCTGGAAGCTCGCCGCTGTAAGTCCATCTTTGCGGTGCCATTCAAATCCAAGCTCTCAAGCAGCCAGCCATAATCGGCTGCATAGCTCATTAGGGGCATTGGGGCAGAAAAAAATTCGCCCTCTTTCGGCTGGCCTGTGCGCTGAGGTCGGATGCGGCGAGGGATGCACGGATGCACCAACATCCACCTACAGCTACATCACAAGGCGACTGCCCCCGCCATCAATCACTATTGTCGTGCCATTCAGGTATCTTGCTCGGTCACCGACGATGAATCCAACTAGCTCCGCGAGTTCGTCGGCAGTTCCGATACGCCCCAAGGGATTGGTATTGGCCACACGTTTGATAGCGGCATCTCGATTGAGACCTTCGTCGACCATCAACGCCTCAATTCTCTTGTGAACTCTGCCTGTGTCAAAATAACCAGGCGCGACAACGTTCACGCGAACGCCACTTCCCGCAAGTGTATCTGCGAGGTGCTTAGCTAATACTGCTATGCCGGCACGCATGACGTTCGACAGCAGTAGGTGACCTGTCGCCTCGTGCACGCCTCCCGAGGTAACATAGACGATATCGCCCCCACGACCAGACGCTTTCATCGCAGCGGCTGCCGCTCGCGACACCCTTACTGCACTCATGAGAAGCGTCTCGTAGGAATGATCCCAATCATCGTCGCTTAGGTCTTCGATAGTTCCGTGCGGCATATGACCGGAATTTACGACGAGGCAATCAATGCTCCCGAGGAGCTCCAAAGTGCGTTGCAACAACATGTCGACATCTGATCGCCGGGATAAATCTGCAATTATGCCATGAGCGCCAGCGCATCCCTCAATTTTCTGTAGATCACCTACGGCTTGGTCTAATGCAGCCTTGTTACGACCACAGATAACGACTTCCGAGCGATTTTTAGCTAATCGTTTTGCGATGGCCAAGCCAAGACCCTTGCTACTGGCCATCACCAGAACTTTTCGACAATGATCATTCATAGCGATGATCCCTTCCCGATTGAGAGTGGTCGAGCCGGACCACGGCTCTCTCTCACGACGTGCCGCGTAAGCATCCGTGCTATCTCTGCAGTTTCGAATCTAATAACTGAGCATTATTTGTCTATATATCTGAACGCACATTTCAAGCTGATCCAATTCAATGAACTCATTGTTTGTGTGAGCGCGATCAATGCTTCCTGGTCCTAGCACAATGCAGGGAATGCCGGCCAAAGATAGCTGACTAGCATCCGTGCCGTACGGCACTCCAATGTACGTGCCCGTGCCGGCAATATCGGCACACGCCTGCGCTGCCACAGAAGCTATCTTGCTTGACTCGGCACTGTCCGGAGCAGGATCTTCAAGCGCGGGCAGTAATGATCGGACCTTGATGTCTTCGCGATCCCGCAAACCTTGCAGTATGTTCTCCACTTCTGCCAATGCCTGCTCTGGTCGCTCCCCTGGAACGAGGCGCCGATCCACCCAGATGCGGCACGATGGAGGAACCGTCGTCAATTCCAAGCCACCCTCAATCAGACTTATCGTCAAAGTGGGAGGGCTGACCAAAGGTTGGGTGCGCGAAGCGAGATTCTCGCCGTGTTCGTTGAGCGCCAATATCACCTTTGCCATGCCTGAGATTGCATTGACTCCTAGGTGCGGCTTCGAAGTGTGAGCAGGGACACCCTGAACCTCGATTTGCCAGCGGACTGACCCTTTGTGGGCGACTACAAGCTCGAGCTCGGTTGGTTCGCCAACAACGGCGGCATCATACGACTTGCCGGAGAGAGCGATGGCGCGAGCGCCGATCTTGCGGTACTCTTCATCAATGCTAGCGGCAACGACAATTGTGGCATTCGGCTGACGGTCACCTAGGGTACTCAGGGCGATCATCATTGCAGAGAGGGAACCTTTTGTGTCGCAACTCCCCCTGCCGTAGAGTCGATTGTCCTTCAATTCGGGAGAAAATGGATCGGAAGCCCAATTATCAGTGGGCACCGTGTCCATATGGGCCACGAAAAGAAGGCGCCGACCAGGGTCTTTGCCTGAGATCCAGGTCAAGAAGTTCGAGCGCCCGTCGACAACGTGCTGGAGTTCATAAGGCAGGTTTCGGTCCCGGCAAAACCCTTCAAGATATTCGGCGACCCGCTGTTCTCCGCTGCCCCTGGGTGAAAGCGAAGGGTTGACGCTTTCAATTTTGACAAGGTCTTGAAGAAGTGCCACCGTATCCGCGCTTTGCGATGACATAAATTCTCCTATCCGGTTGTAATCTGGCGCAGCTAATTCGACCATTTCTTGACTATATCGATAACTTGGCCGACTTCTTCTTCGCTGTTGTAAAGATGAAGCGAGAACCGAAGGAGCCCTCGTCGCGTTGATGCAACGACCTTGTTTTCCGCAAGATAGCTGTGCAGCGACGGTATGTAGGCGGCGACTTCTTGCGTTCCGCCGAGTGCAGCCATGTCGCCAATCGCCACAATACTCCCAGTGTGGTCGCCAGGAGGCCCGCCACAGACAGGCAGTCCGGCTTCTAGCAGCCCTGAAGCCAGTCGAGTTGCCAAAGATGTCACGTGCTTGTCGATTGCTTCTGTTCCGATCTCCAGCAGTTGCCCCAAGGATGCGTGCGCGGCAATCATGCCTGGGAAATTGTAATGCCCGATATCAAAACGAGGCGCTCCAGCCCGCAGCCTGGCGGCGTTGAGAATGGGAGCCGACTCTGGTGCGTTCCCGAGATCGACGCTAAAGCGAGCGAGGTAAGCTGGCTTTAGCTGATCTGCCCACTCCCGGCGGCAGTAGAGAAACCCCGATCCGTAGAGGCCCATCAATCCCTTCACAGTCGAGACGGCCAAACCATCTACTCCCAACCGGTTGACATCAGTATGGAGAATTCCGACCGACTGAGTCCCGTCCGCCAAAAGGAAGGCGCCATGACGCCTGCACGCCTCCGCGACGGGTTGCGTGACTGTCCGAAAACCAGGAACCATTGTTGCGGTCGAAAGCGCCACAACGCGAGTCCTGGAATTAAGGGCATTGACAATCGCATCTACGGGAATGGCACCATTATCCGGCTCCACCAATTTCAGATCAACATCATGTAGAGCTTTCACCTGGAGCCATGGCAGGATGTTGTTAGCATGCTCAAGTTGAGGGCATAAGACAACGCTGTCGCCGGCTCGCCAGTCAATCGCGTTGGCGATTATGTTGATACTCTCTGACGCGTTCTTTGTGATGGCAATTTCATCTTTATCCGCACCAACAAATCTAGCAAATCTGGCGCGTGTCTTCTCGATGGCCGCCAATTGGCTAAGCTCATCGTTTATCCCGTGCAATCTGTTATTCAGATGATCCTCGAACGACATTCTTGTGGTACGAGATATCAATCCTTGGTTGGCAACATCCATGTAAATAAAGTCTTGCGTCGCTGGGAAATCGTCCCTGATGCTGTCTAATGGAAGGGGACTGCCGTTCATAATCATGGAGCTCGTCAATTGCGGTTTACCTTGGTCCAAACGCCGCGGACAGACTCCAGGCGCGAACGCGGCTGGCGGCAGCGGGGAACTAGCTTCGTCTGTGCAGGATTGATCATATCCGTCAGACCATGGGAAATTCCCCCTATTTCTCACCCATGTTGAGGATTTTCTGCATAGATGCGAATTGCGTGCAGACTTTCGAGCCGGGAGGGGGCAGCCAATCGTGCGCGCAGGCACTTTGCATCGGGAGGCCCGCGACGTCAGCGCCTCGGACAGGGGACCCGACGTCAGCGGTGACGGCAGCCGCATTCTTACCCGATCACAAGCCTGCCATCTCAACTGGCAGAACACTCCGACGGCCCGCACGCGCGCCGAGGCTGCCGAAAGTGAAGTGATCTAAGTCGGCGAAGTCCAGGCTCCTGACGCGGGCACAACCTTCGCGCAGATTTCGCCCGACCCGCCGCCATTTTCCAGAGGTTTGGATTGTTGGGATGGCTGTCGATGGAACAGCAATGTCGACGAGGACGGAGGCTTTTGAGCAATCAAGGCCAGATCAACGCAGGTTTCCTGCGCGAACTTGGAAACGACGGCAACGTTATGCGCAGGTCAGGTGCTACGATACACCGTCCAGCGCGTGGCGCGCCTCTTTGTTTCGAAGGGCTCCTATGAAAGTTTCCGGCATAGACACCATAAAGGTAGAAAAAGACTTGGCTTTTACTATCCAGGAGTATCAAAGAAGGCTCAAGGCGGTACGCGAAAGCATTGCAGCCCGGGATCTGGACATCCTCGTGGTGACCATCCCCGAGAACATGCTTTACTTAAGCGGTTACAACACGCTCGGTTATGCCTCCGCCCAGTATCTGCTTATCCCGCTGCAAGGGGAGCCCCTCCATATCACCCGTGGCATTGAAGAGGTGAATGTCCGGGCCTATTCGTGGATAGATAACAGTACCAGCTACATGGACCACGAGGCCCCGCTCGAGCTGCTCGCGGAAACGCTGCGTAACCTGGGTTTTGCCAAGGCGAAGGTAGGGTTCGAGAAAAAGTCTTGGTTCTTCTCGATCGCCGATTACGAAGCGCTCAAGACCCTTCTCCCTGACGTCCGTTTCGAAGATGGCTCGATGATTGTCGAGGCGGTCCGCGTCGTCAAATCCGATGCCGAAATAGACTATATCCGGCAGGCAGCGCGGATTGCCGAGGCCGGCATCGAAGCGGGCATCAACCAGATAAGGGCCGGCGTGAACGAGAATGAAATCGCCGCCGAAATCCAGCGCGTAGTCACGCTCAAGGGAAGTGAATACCCCGGCTACCCGCCGTTTGTGACTTCGGGCGTGCGCACGAGCTATGCGCATGGCACGTGGTCGGGCCGGCAGATTCAGCCGGGTGATCCTGTCTTCCTCGAACTGTCCGGCACCGTTCGACGCTATAGCGCCGCGATTATGCGGGCTTCCGTGGTCAGTCCATCCAACCGTGAACTCGAGAAAATGGAGGACGTGTCACGAAGGGCGCTGGAAAACATGCTCGACGGCATACGTCCTGATCGCCCCCTCGGTGAGGTGTGGAGTATCTGGTCGCAGACTGTCAACGATGGAGGCTATGAAGGCCGCTTCAAGCGTACGGGGTATTCCATCGGCATCAGCTACCCGCCGGATTGGGGCGAAGGGCACATCCTGTCGTTTAAGCGAGGGGAAACGCGGATCCTCAAGCCCAATATGGTCTTCCATATCCCCTCGATGGTCAAGGCTTTCGGCTTTGCGGACGTCGGCACCAGCGAGACTGTTCGCGTGACCGAAACTGGCTGCGAGATTTTGACGAACTACAAACGTCAGCTTTACGTCCGCTAAAACAGACGCAGGCTTCTGATGATACCGGGCTGGGCCAATCGAGAACAACTTGGGGGTGTTCCGATCGCGGCCCGGTTCGCTGCCAGGCCAGTAGACGCGCAATGTTAACGCACCTGCAAACGCTGCTTCGTCCAACACAGCAGCAGCTGGCGAACATGCGCGTGATCCCGATAAGTGCTTGTAGGTCCGTTCCCAAGTGAAACCTTCTTCACGGGCGGTGTCGCCTTGATCAAGTATAGGCCTGATGAGGGCTGAAATTCAGAGAGTTAGCGATCTGCCGCCAGGTCGTGATGGCATTGGCCGAAGTCAAAGGAGCATTCCGGTGTCTCAGGAATTCGAAGATATCAACCGCCGCGTTGCCGGAACCTCACAGACCAATCCCGAGTTATGGCGGCCCGATGCGACGCTGGGTGCGCCTATGATCCCACCCGACGAGTGGTCTTTTTGGCCTTATAGCAAATGGACATACTCGCACGTAAGCGAATCTACGCGAACCGCCCGGGTTTGGCGCGGGCCAGGACCGGTCCTGCCGCTTCCAAGCCGGATCAGGGGGGATATCGGTGATATCGAAGTTGAGTCCAGCGACGGCCAACGCGCCACGATCCGCGAATACCTCGAGAGGGACTATACTGACGGGTTTCTGGTTTTGCACCAGGGCGAGATCGTGTTCGAAACATACATGAATGGCATGGAACCGCATTCTCAACACATCGCTAGATCGGGTTCCAAGTCCATCACCGGGACGGTGTTCGGGATTCTAGTGCACCGTGGGCTTATTGATCCTGAAAGTCTGGTAACACGGTATCTGCCGGAACTGCAGGCGACCGCCTATCGCGGGGCCACGGTGCAGCACTTGCTGGACATGACTGCGGGCGCCACTCTCAAGGGTTTGTGGTACGTGCCAAACAACGATTACTTTAATTACGTTGTAGCAACAGGATACTTCGGCCCCCCGGAGGGACATCCTGACGCACCCGCCGACATATGGCAGGCCATTCTGCGGATAACCGAGCAGGAGGCGCCGCACGGCGCGCGGTTCAAGTACTTTGACCCCAACATCGACGTGCTAGGGCTAATCATGCAGCGCGTATCAGGCAAGTTTCTCCCGGAACTGTACAGCAGCGAATTGTGGAGTCCGATGGGGGCGGAGGAAGACGCCTGCCAAATCGTAGACAAGTCTCGTTTTTCAATGTCGTCCGGTGGATTTCAAGCCACACTCCGTGATTTCGCGCGCTTCGCGCTGCTGCATCTTCGCGGCGGCAGGCTCAACGGCAGGCAGATCGTTCCATCTGAATGGATCGAGGCGATAAGACGCCCTAAGCCTCTTCTGTTCGACTTGTTCGCGCCGAACGGTTCTTATGCCGATGCCAGTTCAGACCTGCCCAATGGCGCTTATCACAATACTTTCTGGATTGAAGACCAAGAGAGAGGCGCCTACATCGCGTGGGGGTATGGTGGCCAGGTGATCTATATTGATCCTCAAGCAGACTTCGCGGCGGTGAAGCTCTCACACCAGCCTGGCCAATCACCGGTGAAGCGGGCACAGTGGCCTGACCAAGTTTACCAGGCCCCCAAAGCCCTTCCCTTTGATGCGTTCGGGGCGATTCGCGCCATCCGAGATGCGCTGGAAAGTTAAGAAACCGGTGCGAGATCGAGCGGTTCGGCGATGCAAGACCGCCGGAGGGGCAGGGTCGGGTTACGCACGAAGGTAAGCTGATTTTTGCGATCGAGATCGAGCGCGGCCTGGATTGGTTGTGATAGCCGATGTTGCTGCCGAACTCCAGACCGGCGCAGTCAACCGGCTGTCACGCGCCGCCCCGCCGACATCAATACGATCGACTTTGTCGAGGCGGCCACAATGCGGGGCGAAGGCCGCGGCTGGATCATCTTCTGCGAGGTTCAGCGGAATGTCTCTCGCCGCTACTCTCGGAACTCGGCCTTCGCTTCATCTTCGCCGTGCTCTTCCTTCTGACCCGTCCTTTCGTGTCCTCACGGTGAGGTACAGTGACGGCTGGCTTGCTGAGTTGGCTGAAGGCAGTGCAAAGCACTCGGAGTAGCCCTGTGACGAAGCATCAGGTTGAGCGGCTGGTCGCGGCGACTTTCGAGGGCTGGGGCCAGTGTTTCGGCGATCGCGCGATCGGGCGAGCCTCCAGTGCCAGCTTTTCCGGTCGCAAGGAGCTCTGCCAGATCTCCGTGCCGTCCGTGCCGCAGCTTGTTACCGTGGAGGTCGTTTTGGCGAAGCCAGCGCATATGTTCCGTCCGGGCGATGAAGAGCAGCATGGAAAAATGGAGCCTGGCGGCATCCGTCGGCTGTGGATCGAGAGTATCGACACCTACGCGCTCGGCCGGTTCCTTGATGTGCTGGAGCGGTCTATCCAGTCTCGAACGGCGTGGAGGTGTGGGTGGCCACTGGTTATATAGACATGTGCAAGGCTTCTCCGGCCTCGCATTGATACTGCAGGAGACCTCGAAGCGTGTTTCAGAGGATGTGGCCATCCCGGACGAGTTCGTCCATCACCGAGCGCACTGCGCTTTCGGCGATTGCAGCGATCTCTTCGACTTCTGCCTTGGTTGCTATCAACGGCGGAGCAATGCCCAAAATGTCCCCGAGCGGCATGGCACGAGCGATAAGACCACGGTCACGGGCAGCCTTCGAAATTCTGGCACCAACCTTGAGCGTCGGATCAAAACCTTTGCGTTTGTGCCGATCGGCGACAAATTCGATTGCGCCCATAAGACCGACGCCGCGCACTTCGCCGACGATCGGCAACTGCGCGAATCTTTCCTTCAATTGCGCCTGGAAGAATGCGCCAACGTTGCGAGCATTGCCGGGTAGGTCTTCCTTCTCGACAATGTCGAGAACCGCGTTCGCCGCCGCCGCTCCGATCGGATGACCTGAGTAGGTATAGCCGTGGGAGAATGCACCGACTCTGTCGGCTCCATCTTCCAGAACCTTGTAGACCTTTTCACCGACGATTGCCGCGGAGAGCGGGAAGTAGGCCGACGTCAAACCTTTCGCGATCGTGATCAGATCTGGCTCGATGCCATAGTGCTGGGAGCCGAACATTTAGCCGATCCGGCCGAAACCGGTGATGACTTCATCAGCAATGAGCAGCACATCATGCTTTTTGAGGACCGTCTGTATCGCTTCCCAGTAACCTTCCGGCGGAGGCGTGATGCCGCCCTGCCGAGCACCGGCTCGCCGATGAAGGCGCCAACATTGTCCGGGTCCAGGCGTTCGATCAGCTGATCCAGCTCGGCGGCGCGGCGAACGGAGAATTCGCGCTCGGTCTCGCCCGGGTGTGGAACACCGGTGTGAACAATCTGCGGGAGCGGCAGATCCATGTGGTCGTGGTAAAAGCTCATGCCGGTCATGGACCCCGACACGACGCTGCAGCCGTGATAACCGCGCTCGCGCGAGATGATCTTTTTCTTGTTCGGCTTGCCCCGAAGATTGTTGTAGTACCAGACCAGTTTGGCCTGCGTCTCGTTGGCGTCCGAGCCGGACATGCCATAAAAAATCTTGCTCATCTTACCTGGCCCCATTTTCACGAGACGGTCAGACAGGATAGCAAGTTCGTCGGTCGTGTGCGCGGCGTAGGAATGGTAATAGGCGAGACGGTGAGCTTGGCGGGAGACCGCCTCTGCGACTTCGGTGCGGCCGTAGCCGACGTTAACGCAGTATAGGCCAGCGAAGCCGTCGATAAACTGGTTTCCATGCGCATCCTGGATGCGGATGCCTTTGCCCGTTTCGATGATCGTTGGATCACCAAGCTTGCCGCTAGCGAAATCCCTGAGCTGCGTGAAAGGATGCAGGACAGAGTTCCTGTCCTTCTCGCTTACTTCTTTAATGTTGATAGCCATCAACGCATCCTCTTATGCTGCAAGGTTTCCGAAGCAGGTGTATTTGGGTTCCAGATATTCGGTAATGCCATGTTTTGAGCCTTCCCGGCCGAGTCCGGATTGTTTCCATCCGCCGAAGGGGATGGCCGCTCCCGTAAATTTTGGGGTGTTGACCGCCACCATGCCGTATTCGAGCCGGTCGGTAAGCCGCATCGCGCGGTTAAGATCTCGGGTGTAAACATACGCCGCAAGACCCATCTCAGAGTTGTTCGCGCGCGCGAGCACCTCCGCTTCGTTGTCGAAGGGCAGAATTGCAGCCACTGGCCCGAACGTTTCTTCTTTTGCAACCCGCATGTCGTCGGTCACATCGGCGAGCACTGTCGGCATCACGAAGTTCCCATCAAGAGCGGTATCCTGTGCGCCGACTATCATTCGAGCCCCTGCTGAAAGGGCCTCGGAGATCTGCCGCCTGCATTTTTCGGCACCAGATGCCTTGGTCATTGGACCGATGTCGACGTCGAGCTCCAATCCGTGTCCGACTTTCAGTTTGCTGGTGGCCTTGCCGAATTCTTCTACGAATCGGTCGTAGACTCCCTGCTGAACGTAAATCCTGTTTGCTGCCAAACAGTCCTGGCCGGATGTAGCGAACTTTGCTGCCATGCAGCCTGCGACCGCAGCTTCCATCGGCACGTCGTCGAAAAGAATGAACGGAGCATTGCCGCCCAGCTCGAGCGAAGCTTTCTTTATAGTCCTTGCGGATTGCTCAAGCAGGATTCGGCCGACCTCGGTCGAGCCCGTAAAGGAGAACGCGCGCACATCGGTATGTTCCAACAGCCGCTTGGCAATTGGGGGAGCTTCGCCGGTTATCACCTGAAACACGCCGGCGGGGATTCCTGCGTCTTCGGCAAGACGGGCAAGCGCGAGAGCTGACAAGGGGGTTTCTGGAGCGGGCTTTACAATCATGGTGCAGCCAGCGGCCAATGCCGCTCCAGCTTTTCTAGTGATCATTGCCGATGGAAAGTTCCATGGTGTGATAGCAACGGTCACTCCGATGGGCTGCATCTGCACGGCGAGCCGGCTTCCAACTATATGGCTGGGGATGGTTTCGCCGTACGCTCGCTCGCCCTCCGCTGCAAACCAGTCCAGAAAGCCCGCAGCGTATGAGATTTCGCCGCGAGCCTCCGTGACGGGTTTGCCCTGCTCGGCGGTCATGATGACGGCCAGATCTTCCGCGTTTTCGCGCAATCCTGTCGCCCACTTCCGGAGGTATGCGCCCCGTTCTGAAGGAAGCAAGTCGCGCCACCGCAGGAATGCGCTTCGCGCGAAATGCACCGCGTTATCTACATCAGACATTTCGCAGGCTGCCACCTGAGCCAATTCTTCGCTAGTAGCGGGATCCACCACCGGGAGGGTTTCCGGCTTCCAGAGCCAAGCGCCATTCACATACGCGCCTCGTTGCAGCAGGTTCGGGCGTTTGAGGCCCTCCAATGCAGCGGTTGCAGAACCTTTCATCTAAAACTCCGGATCGGGCGTTCAATCTTATCAAAATTAGCCCTGTAAAATCGTCGATTGGCAGCGCAGTTACAGCCTACCAAGCCGTTCTCCTGCGAACACTGACATGCAGACGAATTGTTCCGCCTTATGAGACTGGTGAATGGTCGTTGGTTGAAGAACGGATTGATGAAGAGAAGCATGTTTGCGGAAGCACTCTGCGCCGGGCTCCTACTCGCACAGAACGACCGAGATTTCTTTTGTGTGTCCGGTGTCAGCACCAATGAGGCAATATCGGCTTAACTGAGAGAGGAGGATTTCTGGCTCATCGTAGCCCTTCAAGGAGCGAAGATGAGACAGAAAGCCGAGACACCGAAACAGCAGAGACGGTCATCAAGGACATGCGCCGGGCCACCCGCAAGCAGTATGGAGCGGAAGATAAGATCCGCATCGTGCTGGAAGGTCTGCGCGGCGAGGAATCGATCGCGCTGTGCCGGCGCGAAGAAATTGCCGAGAGCCTTTATTACAACTGGTCGAAGGAATTCCTCGAGGCCGCCAAGAAACGGCTGGCAGGTGACACGGCGCGTGCCGCCACCAGCGAAGAGGTCAAGGTGCTGCGCCGCGAGACCCGTGATCTGAAGGAGGTCGTCGCGGAGCAGGCGCTTGAACTGCGGCTGCTCAAAAAAGCATGATCGCGGATGGGAGCGACGACGAATGAGATACCTCGCCTCCGAGAAGCTCGAGATCATCCGGGTCGTCGAGCAGTCGCACCCGCTGGCACGCCTCACACTGGACAAGCTCGGCATTCCCCGCGCCACCTTCCACCGATTGGAACCGCATTCCCGACGAGGTGCGGGAGCAGATCGTCGAATTCGCCCTAGACAGGCCGGAGCTGTCGCCACGCGAACTGGCGGTAACGTTCACCGACACAGAAAGCTATTTTGTCTCGGAGGCTTCGGTAAGGCCCACGATCTGATCACCAGCCCGGCCTTCACCTCATCAAGGCTGCCGACGAGTTCCATGACAAGACAACTGCGCCGAACAGCTGTGGCAGACCGACTTCACCTATCTGAAGGTCATCGGCTGGGGCTGGTTCTATCTCTCCACCATTCTGGACGACTTCTCCCACTATATCATCGCCTGGAAGCTATGCACGACCATGAGGGTGGAGGTCACCGACACGCTGACCTGGCGCTCACGGCATCGGGCTGCGATCGGGCGACGGTGTGTCAGCGGCCGCGGCTAGTCTCCGACAACGGCCCGTGCTACATGGCGGCGGCTTGGCCGATTGGCTCTCGGATCAAAACTTCGAGCGCACCCGCGGCGCGCCCAGCCATCCGCAGACCCAGGGCAAGATCGAGCGATGGCACCAGACGCTGAAGAACCGCATTCTATTCGAAAATTACTTGCTGCCCGGCGATCTCGAAGCCGGATCGCCTCCTTCGTCGAGCACTACAATCACCGGCAGCTACCACGAGAGCCTCGACAACCTCACCCCGGCCGACATTTACTTCGCCCGAGGCCAGACCATTCTGTTGCAAAGGGAAAGGATCAAACGAAAGTCCAATCGAACAACGGCCCTGCGACACCCAGAGCCGCCAAAATGACAACCGAGACGCGCCAGAGCCTCCGCTAAATCAGCGCTCCAGTTGTCTCAAATTCCCTGACGACGGAGGACACTGCACTAGTCGGCGGGTCTCGAGTGCGACGCGCCTGTTCAGGTAAGCTAGGGGTTCTTGCCTTGCCTGACATGTCCGGATCGGAATTCCCTTTCCCCTGCGGGCATGCGATGCGTATGCGCGCCGGAATATCTCTCACCGTCTCGCTGTTTGACCATGGGCGTTTGGTTGCCTTGGTGTGGCAGGAGCGCTTCGCTACTGCAGGCTTCGAGGGGCTACTTCGTGACAAGACAGGCTTTCGCCCATTGCGCAGATCGGGCTCAGATTGCCGAGCGCGTGGTGGGTTCATGCTCGCCGATCCTCCGGTAAGACGACGCACTGGACCGCAGGCGCACGGCCTGCAGCCAAATGGGACCAAAGCTTTCACCTGGACCGCCGACCCCGACAAAATCATTCGCTGCCGCCCAACGCCGGCAGCAAGTGTTAAATTCCATCCAATAGCTGTTCAGCAGGTCCTCGTACTTAACTCTGAGGCTTTCAGAAGCCATCTTTCGTGAAGTGACGGTGAGCTGGTATTAATCGAGCTTGCCGGCTTCTCGGATACAGCAGGTCACCGAAGTTTCTTGGCGGTTCGTGCTCACGCTTGATGGCGGTTGCCGTGACCTCGGTCGATAGCGCTGCGCGTCACGTTCCCGTCAAGTGGAGACCCTGGTGCTTTCCATCAGCTGCCCACGTGGGACCGTCGTGACGGCGCAATCGGCCTGAGGCTGGAGTTGCAAACGAAGTGCGTACGGAGTGAAGATGGTGATTGTCGGCGTCGGATCGCGTTGGCGGGCCGGGAGGTTGAGGCAGCGGCCGCGTGTAGACGGTGGCCGAGCGCTTTCCCGGCAGGCAGCTTCTGCCCGCTGGACGTGTTGCGGAGAACCTAGGTGTTTGATCCCGGACTTTAATGGCGCATCATTGCCGTCCGAATCAAAGGATGCGCTATGGGACAGGTTCTACACCGCCGCGCCACGACGACAGAGGCAGTCCGTCAAGCGATACAGCATAGTCAAGAGAGCCTGAGAGCGCTGGCCAAGCGCTACGGCATCGATCAGAAGACCGTTAGAAAGTGGAGGAACCGGACCTCGACCGCCGCTTCCCACCGGCCCGAAGAAACCAAGATCGACAGTGCTGTCGCTCGAAGAGGAAGCGGTGATCGTCGCCTTTCGCAAGCACACGTTGCTGGCGCTGGATGATTGCCTCTATGCCCTACAGCCCTCGATCCCGCATCTGACGCGCTCGTCGTTGCATCGCTGCCTTCAGCGCCATGGCATTTCGCGGCTGCCGCAGGACGCCGACAAGCCGGCCAGGAAGAAGTTCAACGCCTATCCGCTCGGCTATTTCCATATCGACCTCGCCGAGGTGCAGACCGCCGAGGGCAAGCTGCGCCTTTTCGTGGCCATCGATCGGACGTCGAAATTCGCCTATGCGGAATTGCACCCGACGGCGGGCAAGATGGCGGTGGCCCAATTCCTTCGCAACCTGATCCCGACTGTGCCCTATGCCATCCATACCATCTGACCGACAACGGCATTCAGTTCACCAACCGGACCTGCGACCGGCATGCCCTTCAGCACATCTTCGACGGCATCTGCGACGAACATGGCATCGAGCACCGGCTCACAAAGATCAACCATCCCTGGACGAACGGCGAGGTCGAGCGGATGAATCGGACCATCAAGGACGCCACCGTCAAGCGCTTCCACTATGACGATCACGATCAACTGCGCCGGCATCTCGCCGACTTCATCTTAGCTTACAATTTCGCGCGCCGGCTTAAGACCCTCAAGGGCCTCACACCCCACGAGTTCATCTGCAAAATCTGGGCAAAAGAGCCTGAACGGTTCCGATTCGATCCCACCCATCAAATGCCGGGACCAAACACCTAGGCGCCACTCGCCGGCCGACATCGTAGACCCGCCGGCCCACATCGTGGACGGACTGCAGTTTGCGCCGTATTGCTCCAACGGAACCTAAGGGCACGGCTAGCCTTGGAACGAAGAGCTGTTGGTCAGCGCGTCGAGCTTGCGGCCGGCACTGGAACATGGTGTTAAGGATCGTAGATAAAACGCCCCCGCTTGTGAGGCCATCGCGTGCCCAGATGACTGCAATATGGAAAATGCATTTGACCGGAGCGGGTGTGAAAGGGATCCTCCCGATCAAGCGGCGGATGGTATCCGAGTGTGCGGATTCGCGGCAAACCTCCGTCTAGCGGGTGGATGAGCTTTAGAACAATTTGAGGTGACCAAATGACTAGTACATCGTCAGTTCCTCTGGTAGGCCTTATTTTCCCAAGTGCCGAGTACGAATGCCGCCTTCAGAGAGTATTTGAGGCGATGGAACGCGCAAACCTTGATGCTTTATTGGTCACCGCGCACGGTAACCTTCAGTATCTTAGCGGATACGACGGGCGCGGCGCAATCTTCATGCCGTTTCCATTGATTCTTGTGCCGGGGCAAAAGCCAACCTTAGTCGTCCGAGAATTTGATTTAAGAAGTGTCCGCCTAGCCAGCTGGGTGGAGGATATCGTCCACTACAGAGAACAAACAGAGTTCGCTCAAGTATGCGCCGATGCCATTCGAAAATTCGGCTTGAAGGGTAGGATTGGCCTTGAGCTTGGTTGTTGGAATCTTGCACCGGCGGACGTTAACGCGCTTCAGGCGGAACTTCCAGATTTGAAATTTGTTGACGCGTCTCGTCTAGTGGCGACAGTCGCAGCCGTTAAGACGAAGATGGAACTAGAAGTCATGCGTTCCGCAATGAAAATGACAGACCTAGCCGTTAAAGTTTTCCAGCGGTCTCTTCGGGAAGGCATTTCAGAGGCGGAAGTGGCGGCGAATATAGAAAGCGAAGTCGAGCAAGCCGGGGGTACGGTACCCGCAAGCGCGAGTTCCTCAACATTGCTCTTTGGCGAACGAACTAAGCTACCGCACGGCAGTGCCAAAAACAATGCAATCAGGAACAATGAGCCTGCGTTTATGGAAATGGGCGGAGTTCAAAGCGGGTACCACTGTGGGCTTGTTCGAAGCGCCGTACTCGGCCGCCACCCCGAGACTGAAAGCCTGCACGACCTTTCGATTGAAGTACTTGAGGCGGCCATTTCTGTGATCAGGCCTGGCGCCACGGCCGGCGAAGTTGATGCGGCAGGCAGAAAGGTACTCGAACGACATGGCCGCCCCGGGCTTCTTAACCACCGGGTTGGCTATCAAACCGGTATTAATTGGGTGGAGCGTGGTTATATAAGTCTTGAACCTGGCGCAAAAGACATTCTCGAGCCCAATATGACCTTGCACATGCCAATCATTCTGTGCGGCGAAAATGGCTACGTGTTTGGAACCAGTGAACACGTTGTTGTGACAGAGCAAGGGTCGGAAATCCTGAGCAGCACTCCTCACACGCTCTATCGTGCATAACTGAGTGTGCGATCCGGAACTCGATAATAAACGTTTTCCGGACTGTGGACGTGGGGCTCACGAGGATAGGATGCGCAAGGGCCAGCCGTGATCGGGTATCGGCGGTGGGCGAATGTCGATGTACCGGCGAACATCGCTAAATGGCGCCGCAAGGGCCTGGCGCCGCGGTCGCTTGATCTGGCGTATCGACAAAGTGTACAGCGTCACTACGATCGCCCGTGTAGCCCTGCACACCGCGCACTTGAGCGGCGACGGCGACTTTGCCGCGATTCTGAAATGGGTATTGACCCCAGGCTTTGGCCGTGTTTACGGGCCATTTTCGGGAGTGGTGTCGATCTGTGAGGTTGCCGGTTCTGCATTGGAGTCGGAGATCGGCAGGTGTCTTGACTTGACCTTACTTGACTCGGAGCGGCAGCCTCGACGTTTCGAGGTGATCACCGGTGCGGGCGGCCGGCGCCGGTGATCTGTGCGATGACAAAGCGCGGATCATCGATCATCGCGGAGAACGCGGGGCCGAAAGTAATCACTTCCGAGGTCGCCCGTTATGGTCCCAGCCACAGCGGTCTTCGCCTGGCGCCGCGAACCGCGCAAACAGGCAGCTTCGGTGCAGCAAGATTCTCCTGCCTTCCTGCCGGCGGTTGTGGCGGCGCCGGGACCTGTAGCTGGGCATCCATCGAAGCAGCGGAAATGGAAAGCCACCCGAGACGCAGGCGTGATCGAGTTCGAGATCGACGGCGTCGTGATGCAATGGCCCGGTGCCAATGCCAAGACGGTCGAAGCAGTGATACGCGCGCTGAGGGCAACGTCGTGTCCGGGCCGACTGGTGCGGTCAACGTCATGGTGGCGACACGGCGCTGGTGCGCAAGACGATCGAGGCCGATCCGAGCCGGCATCGCGCACCAGGGCCAGAAGGCCGTCGGGACTTTTCTAAGTTCGACGGGATGACTGGCGACCAACACCTTCACGCCAGCCGGGATCATGCCTTGCGAACCGCCCGGATGATCCGCACCAGCTGCTCCTCATTGATATCGGCACCGGCGCGAATGACCACGCCACCCAGCTCGATCTCCACCGACGCAGATGCTGTCGGGGTGACCTCGACAAAGCCGAGCCGTATCCCGCTGCGGCCTGACCGCACCGCTCTTGATCGCATTGCGCCGCCAGCCAAACAGCTGCGAACTCGCCAGTCCAGCCTGGCGCGCAATCGCCGACACGTTCGCACCCGGCTTCAGAGACTCCTCAACCAGCCGTGCCGGCGCGCCACCGCCGACCAGCGCCGCCGCGGACGCTGCGGGCTTGCGTCCAGCCGGTTCGCAACCGCCTCAAGGACATGAAAAGTTCTATCATTAGGCATAGGCGCAGACATAGAAATTGACACTGCAAGCTCCTCGGCTTCTTCAGTGTCATCATTTCTCGCCCATCATCTCATGTCGCGCCAGATGGGGTCCGCTTCACGCTTACGTATTAGGTGCCAGCCCAGGACTATAATCTGGTTGCAGATTCGATGCGCTTGTATTCATCACCGCCATGCGGGCCATCTCAGGTGAGGCGTCGAGCTTTCCAGTGGAGCGCGACGAATTAGGCGATCCACCCGACGGAAGGCTCAAGCTATCATCAATTAGGGGCGCTCATCTGAGTGATCCGCTAGGATATAGTTAGGCAAACTCGCATGCCTGGTATCAAATATGCTCAAGAGGCAGCAGGTACGCTCATACCTGCACCGCGCGCAGTTCCGGATTAACAATACATGGCGAGGTCCCTAACGGTCTGTCGCAGAAACGCGACCACGCTGATTGCGCGCATATACAACTCGCAAGCAAGCCTTGCATAGCGTACGCCTCCAGCGAAAACCGCCTTGCAGGAGCATGGCACGGAGCCAGGCTGCGCTCTTAAGGTCGCCCTTACGAGCCAATAGTTAGCAGCACAGCATGAGCCATGTGACGAGTCGGATTTGCCGATACTGAACTCAAGCCGCGCTGGATCTGCAATCGAGATGGCATCAATACAAAAACTGAATTTGACACAGATCGCTACGCGACCATTAGTAAATAGCGATGAATTCCCGTGGAATTCATTAGCTGCAGGCGGAGGAATTCGTTCGGACTGAAACCGCGATTGAGAACAATGGTAAGATCATCGATGATCATAGCATTCCCTGCACTGAGTTGCACGCAGAAATAGCTCCGCAATTCAGAATAGAAGCCGAGCGATGGGCCAAGTACCACGCTATATATCCTAATGCACTCATAAGGGAACGAACATTTCGTGCCCCAAAAGCCGCCGATCGTGAAGCTGTTTCGCTCCCACGCCACTGACTAAACGCCATTTAATCCGAGCGCATGCCGCTGTAAAAAGAAGGAATGGTGCCCTTTGGGCGACGCGTAAATCGCTAAAGATACGTGCGCCGTCACCGCGTTAGCGCGTGAACGCGCATGGTTTGCCAGGCGCCTTGGCGGATATGAGCAGCGAACGAAATCCAAGTAGCGGCCTAGAGGTTTTTCGGGTCTTAAGTGTCGAGTGCAGTATCATGGCTTGTGAGGGAAAAAAATAGATGGGACTCATCCCTATCCGCTGCAGCAAACTTTAAAAAGGCAAGTGAAATGCAAAAACAGAATCCCACTAGAAAGATCGGCGCTATTGTTCCTTCTGATGGTACGATCCCCTATGAAATAATTGACGACAGATTTATGAACAAATGGCTCGCTGACCGCAACTTCGAGAACACGGAGTACATTTCTGTTCGCTCACTTGGTGGTAAGGATATATCTGCTGCCACGGAATTTGAATCCTGCGAGCGCGCTACTGCGGAAGATGTGCTGTCGCCGGCTGCACGCAAGTTAGGGAACATGGGATGCGGTTCGGTCATCTGGGCCTGCACAAGCGCCAGTTTCTTTAAAGGACTGCAGCATGCAAAGCGCCAGATTCAGTTCCTTTCTGAAAGTGCCCAAGCGCCCGCTTCAAGCACGGCGATGGCTTTTTTGGCTGCACTGGCGGCCCTTGGTGCGAAGCGTGTGGATATTCTATCGTTGTATGATTCTCAAACCACGAAGCTGTTGGTCACGTTTCTCTCTGAGGCAGGTGTAAGCGTTGGAAAAATCCGGAATATGTATACGCAGAGTGGACAAGGCAATGATGTCGACTGTGGAGCAGAACTGGCAGAGTTCGCCTCCTTAATGCCGATTTCCGATGACCCGATTCTCATTCCGTGTACCGGAATCAACTCCTTGGAACATTTGGAATCTTTTGAGAAAATTTCGGGTCGGCTAGTTATGACAGCCAATCAAGTCACATTATGGCATGCGCTTGTACTTGCCGGGCTTATATCCAGCACCGCAGATCCGCGCTCAACGTTAAGGCTATACGCTCAATGAATGGCGGCGGCGCACTGGGCCGACCGCGACTGGCTCGTGAGCCGACTTGCGCCTTGTTGCGCTGCTTGCATTTGAACGGGGACACCGTTGCTGCGTCGCCGGCAGGGCTGAGCAGGATGACGCCGACTGCCAAAGCCTTGACGAGCTTTGGGAGGCCGAGCACTGCTGTGCGACAACGTCGCCAACAACTCGTCGCACTTCTCGCCGGGGAATGAGCTTGTTCTCAGGCCACGGCGTTGAGCTCGGGAGCCGGGATGTACGCCAAGGCAGCAGGCCCTCGGTCAGGGTGGCCGTTGACGATCCTGGCGAGGAATGGAGCGGTTCGACACCGTTGAGTTTGAAGGTTTATGCCGACCGGCGAACTATGCCGAGCGCCTCGTCCGATCATGGCGGTATGATGCGCTTTGCCCGCCGTTTCGACCAAGAACCCATGGTTGACACTCGGCATAGTTCGCCGGTCGGCATGAACCGCCAAGATGAACCAGGTCGATCCGCACGCCTGGCTCACCGAGTCCCTCGAGCGCATCGCCCATGGCTGGCCAAACAGCGGCATCGATGCCCTCATGCCCTGGAACTACCAGCGCTGAACGGCCTCAGCTTCGCGCTTACCCTAATACCCTGACGCCTAGTACTGATCGCCAGGAAAGCCGGGTCCGCGCCTTCCATGACAGCGCCATGTGTTGGTGACATCGCTGCGTGTTCGACGCCCCCGCTTTGACTGCTTTGACTACGGCCCACGTAGTCCATAAGCGGTGTTCCGGTGGCGCCATCCGGTCCATCTCGCATTTAGATGATGGCTATACACATGCTGTATTTGCCGCTTGGCGTGGAGGAGGCTAACCGTGCCTTAAGGCACAGATCGGCGGCAGATTCGACCTTAGGTCAGCCCCTCACGATTGGCGACCGAAATTCCGGATGCGGGATGTCGGTACGCATACTCAGTTGATCGACGAGATCTTCGGAAGTTGAGTTTGAACAGAGCTTTAGGAGCATCATCTATGGCCTCGCAAAGCGCACGATCTATTGGATTAATCAGTCTAGAAGAGGGGCTACCGCAAGGTGCTATTCCGCCGGCGCCTCCGCGCGGGTCGATACTCGACCCGGCTATATACAATTTTCCGATTATCACGGAGATAGTAGCTGGTGGTTGGGCTGACGTTGTTATTCGCGGCGATGCGTCACTTGAGCCAGCCTGCGTAGCAGCTGCCAGGCGCTTAGTGGAACGAGGCGCGATCGCAATAAGCGCAGACTGCGGCTTCTTTATCCGGCACCAGGCAGCGGTGGCCGCGGCGGTAAATGTCCCCGTGGCGATGTCGAGCCTCCTCTTACTTCCGACGTTGCTCCGGCAGTTGCCGTATACTGCCAAGCTCGCCGTCATAACCGCCGACTCGAGGCATTGCGGCGAAGATCTGCTCGGGATTGCGGATCCGGTCGATCGGGCGAGGGTGATTATCGGCGGCATCGAAGGCGGCAAGCATCTGCAAAACGCGTTGATGCGTCCACCAATCCCGACGGACGTTGCCGACACTGAGAAAGAGGTCAGTGCCTGCATCGCGCAACTCCGCGCTGTCCACCCAGCAATCGCGGGAGTGTTGTTCGAATGTACCGGGTTCCCGGTGGTTACACCCGCGATCCGCCGTAGCATAGGACTGCCCATCTACGATATCACGGACCTATGTAGGCTGACGCTCGCGTCCGTCGTCTGAATATGTTCCATGTTGCGTTTTTTGGGGCGAAGTAACAGCGGCTATCGCGGCGCGCGGGGCGCCAATAGCAATGGCGTTCGGTGGATAAGCGGAACGTTGCAATTCACTTTTCGGACCGTTCCGAACCGGCATTGTTTACTTGTGAGATCGGTGTCGCAAAGACGGGGAAGAAGTCCAAGTTTGTCGGGGCGCAGAAGCGTCGTTGCGCGGCTGGCGGAGGAAGGCCATCCGTGGCGGAAAGGTGTCATCTCGGACGCGAAGTTTCCACAGCTGGAAGGATCCGGTTGCGCGTCATCTCATGAGCAAGCTCGCATGGCTCGATCATGAGCTTCCGAATTTAGGTTTGCGGACGAGCGTTTGAGCAAGCGGCTGCAACTGATGAAATGCAGGAGCGCGCCATGGCAGCCAGCATTCGCCTGATGTACGAGGCTGGCGCGCTGATCGTTTTGGAGAGTCAGGAATCCGAAAGGAAATCAGGGTGGTCAAACGCTCTTTTCCAACGCGACGACGCTAAAGCCTATGTTCATTTTCCTTCCCGCCTCACCGTTTTCCGGCCAGGCCGGGGAGGGCGGAGGCGCGTAAGTGTCACATCTCAGCTTTGCTTCTACCCTTGCAGAGCTCGGCGGTCCTAGTTCCGTCCGGCAGGCTCGCCTTGCTGAAGCCGTTTTTGCCGAGCGATGCCACCATCTCCTCGGAGCCGAGACAGTCCTTCAGCGCGACGTTGAAGGCGTTGACCGAAGCCTGCTCGTTTGGGGATGAGGATGGCGGCGTAGTCGGACTTGGAAGGTGGCGCGTATGAATCGGCCGGCTCGATACTGTCATCCTTATCGGCAAGCGTTTTTATTATATAGAAGTAGTTGCCGCTGATAGTGTCGGCGTGTCCGACCGTCATGGCCTGGAGATCTCCGCCTGCCGGCCACCTGGATGATCTTGTCGTTAGGGATGCCGATTTTTTCGCCTTCGCCATCACAATCAGCCGGCGCCAGGTGACGAAGGTGAGACCTTTGCCCCCCCACATCTTCGCAGGAATGCAGTCCTTCCGGACTGCCATTCCGCACGATCAGCACTGCCGCGACCTTGGCTAGCGGATTACAGCCCGTTGCGGCAGCGTTCGGGCACGATGAACATGCCGCCGGTGATAGATTCCAAGCGACCGGCCTCCAGGCTAGCACGATGGAGCCAGTCACATGGTGCCTATCTTCTTTAGAATGTCCAGCATCGCATTGACCAAGCCAAGCGGCTCGTTGTTCTCACCCGGATAGGCCCAAGGAACCTCGTTGGAGAAGCCGATCCGGATCGTCTCTCCGTTTTGACCTTGCTGAGCGATGAGGCCCGAGCTCAGTGAACGGTCAAATCTGGAGCCCGCTTCCCGCATTAATAGGCCGCGCGAGACCAGCGCGTCAGGGGTAGCGCAGTGTGCCGATGGCGCGCTGCCTGTGCGGAACCATCTCGCTGCTAGATGGTATCATAATAACACTGTATTTGACCCCGAGCCGGCCCGCAGTTGATCATCCAACACAGCCTTTTCTTGGACAGGTTGCGCTGTATGCTGACTTCGGCGCCGCGCCGTCAATAGCTGCCTGCGGTCCAGGATTGGTTTGAAACTGCGCCTACTACTATGCAAGAAAAAGAAGGGGAACAACAATGAACTACTGGATCAACCGCAGACGTTTCCTGCAGGCGACGTCATCCGCTCTCACGGTCGGCGCACTGTCTTCCGTGGCTAGCCAGGCGTCGGCTCAATCATCGGGCGAGTTAACGGTGATGGTAGGCGGCGGCGACTACGGCAAGGCCAATATAAAGGCATATGTGGAACCGTTCGAGGCCGAAACCGGGATTCGAGTAAACCCGATCACCGACGATATGTCTCTCGCGCAACTTGAGCTGATGGTGACCACGAATAACGTTTCAGTCGATGTGGTTACCATGGGCAACGGCACGGCGTCTCCTGCACACAAAAAAGGTCTCTTAGAGCAGATCGATTATTCGATATACAAAAAAGAGGAACTCGATGGTATCGTGGACTTTGGAAAGGAACCGTTCGGCGTTGCCTTCGTGATGTACTCAGTCAATATGGTATATAATACGGATAAGTTTCCTTCAGGCAAACCGCGCCCCAACACCTGGGCTGAGTTCTGGGATGTGAACCGGTTTCCGGGTGTTCGCGCGCTACAGTCGGGCATATACGGGAATGAAGGCCCCTGGGAAGAAGCCCTGCTTGCAGATGGAGTTTCTGCAGATGCGCTCTATCCGATGGATATCGACCGCATTTTTGTCAGTTTGGACAAGATAAAGCCGCATGTCCGCAAGTGGTGGACGAGTGGCTCCGAGATTCAGCAGATGATGCATGATAAGGCTGCCGACCTTCTGCAATCGTATGATGGACGAGCAGTCCTATTGGTAGATCAGGGTGCGCCCATCGAGATCAGTCGCAGTCAGCCCAAGGTAACTTGGGACTATCGAGTAATTCCCAAGGGTGCTCCGAATGCACAAAACGCGCAAAAGTTCATTGAATTTTCCACCCGCGCGGACCGCCAAGCGACGTTTGTGCAAATCTTTCCCATCGGCCCGACAAATCTAAATGCCCATAATCTAATTCCCGAGGAGGTTGGACGCAAGCTTGCCAGTCATCCTGACTACTTGAGAAATAGTATTCGGGTCAACGGGAATTGGTACTCCGATGTTGGAGCGGATGGCTTGTCGAATGCAGAGCGGCTCACTCAGCGCTGGAACGAGTGGATTCTGCTCTAGCCAGCTTTAGAATCGGCAAGGCGGCTACGATCCAGTCGTCAGCTTGCCGACCTGAATGTCTTGATGAGCCACGAGTGTCGGACTCCTTCATTTCGTGAAGCTGGTTGCCCCTTGCTAGCGATTTAGTCATTTTGCAACTTCGCTGCAGCCGACACCGCTATTTTGCGACGCTGATGCGCCCCCAATCAGTCGATGGTGTACGCAGTTGGGTCTTTCTGGAGTATCAACAGTGACTGTGTATATCAGAAATCCGGTCTCACTTACTGAGGTTAACGCATTGGAGCAAAGCGCGGTCCCCGCACAGATTGAATTTCGCAAGGTTACCAAGATGTACGGGCGGGTCGCCGCGGTCAAAGACCTGTCACTGACTGTCCGTCGCGGCGAGTTCCTGACAATTCTCGGCCCGAGCGGTTCGGGCAAGACCACAGCGTTGATGCTGCTTGCCGGGTTCGTAGCGCCCAATGAGGGCGACATCTTGATCGCTGGAAACTCCGTCGCTGCAGTGCCGTCCTACCGGCGCGACCAGGGCATTGTCTTTCAAAGCTATGCTCTTTTTCCCCACCTTACGGTGCGTCGGAACCTTGAATTTCCCCTCGAAATGCGCGGCATGAAGGCTGCCGAGAGGGCAGCTCGGGTCGACCGCATGCTTGAGCGCGTGCATCTTGAGGACTTTGGAGGCCGCATGCCGTCGCAATTGAGCGGGGGCCAGCAGCAGCGCGTGGCGCTTGCCCGAGCGCTGATTGCCGATCCGCCGTTTCTCTTGCTCGACGAGCCGCTCGGCGCTCTCGACCGCAACCTTCGCGAGCAGATGCAGGTCGAGATGAAGAGCCTGCACAAAGAGTTTGGCATCACCACCATCTGTGTCACGCACGACCAGGAGGAGGCGCTCACCCTGTCGGACCGCATCGTCGTCATGCGCGCCGGTCGGATCGAGCAGACCGACGCGCCCGAGGCCCTCTACGACCGGCCAGCGACGTGCTTCGTGGCAAAGTTTCTGGGCGAGGCAAACATCCTCGAAAATCCTGGTTTCACTGTCGAATCCGATGCCGCGCAGCCGTTCGGTACCGTGGCTATGATCCGGCCGGAGCGTATTTGTATTAGCCTCCCCAATGCACCAAAGCGGGCCAATGCGGATCAGTGGCAGTCCGTCAGCGGCATCGTCGATGAAATGATCTATTGTGGCCCGTTGCGCAAATACCATGTGCGCGTCGGGAGCACTGTCCTGATCGTGCGCGAGCATGTCGCCTCGGAACAGCAAACGTTCCGGCTGGGCTCGGAGGTGCGCATCCACTGGCTGCGGTGCGACGTTCGTTTCGTCTCATTATAGGCGCTAGGAAATCCGGATGAAGATGTTTCAGACAGTGGGCCGTATGCCCATCGGCCTTACCGTTCCGGCCTTCACGATCCTTTTCGTCGTCTTCGGCATACCAATCATTCTGCTCTTTTTTACAAGCGTCAATGCACCAGCTTTTTCGCTAGCCAACTATCAGGCGTTTTTCAGTCACCCAGCGAATGTTCGCGTGCTCTTGCAGACGATCGAGATAAGCATCGTCGCCACGGGCATCTGCGTCATCATCGGCTATCCCACGGCCTATCTCATCGTCGCCGCCCCGAAGCACCTGCGCGTGGCGCTCGTCGTGCTCGTCATCATCCCCTACCTGACCAGCGCCTTGGCGCGCACTTATGCATGGATCGTCATTCTAGGCGACCGCGGCTTGATCAACCATATGTTGCTCGACCTCGGGTTAATCTCCAGTCCGCTCCCGCTCATCTACAACCGAACGGCAGTCTATATTGGCATGGTGCACATTATGCTGCCAATGATGATCCTGCCACTTGTCAGCGTCATGATGGGCATCGATAAGTCACTGATGGCGGCGGCACGCAGCATGGGCGCGCGGCCACTCACCGCTTTCTGGCGGGTATTTTTCCAGCTCAGCATGCCGGGCGTGCGCAGCGGCGCGGTGCTGGTCTTTGTGCTCTGCCTCGGCTTCTACATCACTCCGGCGGCTCTCGGGGGGCTGCCGGATGCCATGCTGTCGACCTTCATTGCGTCGCAGGTTTCGACCTCCTTCAATATAGCGCGCATCGCCGCATCGGCCTTCGTCCTCTTGGCGGTGGCGGTGATCATGCTATCCATGTTCGGGCTTGATCTCTCCCATAGGCAGGGCAGCGCGGGGCAGCCGGCGCGTAAGCCTTGGCTGAGCCGACGGTCGCCTTTCGGTGCGCTGAAGCGCTGGGTCAATGAGCTTCTCACTCCCATTAGGGCGAAGCGCTGGATAGATCAGCTCTACCGGGCCGGCGGCGACAGCCACTGGCCGAAGATCGTCGGCACGGTATTCGTCCTACTCGTCATGTTCTACCTGCTGTTTCCCGGGCTCGTGGTCGTCATTATGTCATTTAGCGCCGGGACGTTTCTGGAATTTCCTCCCTCGGGCCTTTCCCTGCAGTGGTACCGCTCCTTCTTCGGCGATCCATCCTGGAGAGACGCTGCCTGGACCAGCATCCAGATCGCCGTTGCCGTGGCCATCCTGTCGACCATTGTGGGCACGCTTGCGGCCTATGGGCTCACCCGCACGACCTTTCCGCGGCTGCGCGGCTTCCTGACCATGCTGATCCTGACGCCGATAACTTTTCCGGTCATCGTCGTCGGTATCGCAACCTATCTCGGGCTGGTCAAACTCGGACTGCTAGGCTCGAACACCGGAATCGTCCTGGGTCATAGCATCGGCGCGATCGGCTATGTCGTCGTGATCGTCTCCGCCACCCTGGCGAATTTTGACAGACGGCTTGAGGACGCGGCCAAGAGCATGCGTGCGGGGCCTTTCCAGACGTTTAGGCGGGTGACGCTGCCGCTGGTTCGGCCGGGCATCATCGGCGGCGCCGTGTTCGCGTTCCTCCACTCCTTCGACGAGGTCGTCATCACGTCCCTCATCGGGGGCCTCTCGATTCGTACCCTGCCGCTGAAGATGTGGGAGAACATACGCCACCAGATCGACCCGACGATTGCCGCAGTGGCAACGCTGCTGATGCTATTGCCTGTGCTCTGGCTAATGGTCCTCTATGTCACGTGGTGGCGATCGAAGCTAAGAGAGCAGCCCGCACTTCTGAACTCCGCGATTTAAACGGTCTCCCCACGGTCGGCGGAGACTCGGCCAGATGGAAGCGCGCAAGCCTGTGGCCTTAATATGCCCGAACAGGCTGACAAGGAGGCTGGCACTAACGCGCGCATGATCGAATGTCATCCGGCCACAGTTGTTGCCGGCGGTCATAGCTTTGGAGACCGATGCTTGAGCCGTTGAGCAGGAGCTGAATGCGATTCGAGATTCAGCCTCTATGTTGGAGGTGCGGAAACGACTTGGTAAACCTGAGACTACGGTGGTTTGGCTGATGCTGCCGGGGCTTTTCGCTTGGCGCAGGTGCCGCACGCCGCATCGCGAGCACCACTCCAACTGAACAACGACAATTGATGCGCGGAGAAGATCATGAATGTGAAGCAGATAGCAATCCCCGGCACCGGAACAATATATCCGAGATCCGAATATGAGAAGCGGCAAGAGCGCGTACTCGAAGCTGTGGAACGCGCTGGCCTTGATGGCCTCATGGTAACCGCCAGAAGCCACCTTCGCTATCTGACTGGCTATTCCGGCCAGGGATCTTATTTCAGGCCGTTCCCGCTCATACTATCAACGGGGCGGGCGCCGACCTTTATCGTCCGGGAGTTCGATGAGGGGAATGTCAGGGCAAATAGCTGTATCGACAAGATAGTGCCCTTCACCGAGGGATATGAGTGGCGCACGGTTTGCGCTGATGTTCTGCGGCGACATGGCCTTGACCATAAGCGAGTCGGGATGGAACTCGATTGCTGGGGCCTAGCCCCGGCGGACGTGACCGCGCTACAAGCGGCCTTGCCCAATGTGAAGATCGTTGATGCGGGCAGGCTGGTCGCGTCAATCGCGGCCGTGAAGGACGAAATCGAAATTACGGCTGTGCGCGAAGCGGCCGCCATGACGGATCTCGCTATCATCACATTCCAGGAATCGCTTCTGGAGGGGGTCACCGAAAGCGAGGTTGCCGCAAAGATCCGCAATCGGGTTTCAACCGCCGGTGGGGAGGACATACAACCCGAACATTTGCATATGGTCTTCGGCGAACGCCTGCGGGTGCCGCATCAGGAGCCGGACAAGTATCCGATCGGGATAAACGAGGGGGCCTTTATCGAAGTCAGCGGGACAAAAAATGACTATGTCGCCCCATTGTGCCGGTCCGCTGTCGTGGGGCGCCATCCCGGGCTCGAAGCGCTGTACGAAATTTCGTCGGAGGCTTTGGACGCGGGTATCGCCATCATGAAACCGGGTGCCACGACCGGCGCCGTGAATGCGGCTATCCGCAGCGTGGTTCAACGATCCACGCACCCGCACGCTCTTCGCAGCAGGACCGGCTACCAAATTGGAGTGTATTGGAACGAACGCGGCAACATCAGCATAGAACCAAGGACTGAAGATATCCTGGACGTCAATATGACGTTCCACCTGCCGATTATTCTCTTCGACGAGAATGGCTATCAGATCGGTTGCAGCGAAAGCGTTTTGATAACGGAGCAGGGGGCTGAAATACTTGGCAAAGTCCCACGAACCATCGATAGAGCCTAGTACTCGAAAACATCACGTGAGGCTAGTCCACAGACCGGCCGCACAGCCCGAACGCTTTAAGCTTAATCCGCTCCGGCAAATGCCGGGACTAAACACGCGCCGAGGAAGGTAAGCGGGCGCCAGTGGCCGTGCGGAGCCAAGACGCGTAGCCGCTTACCCTTGGTCTCAATCTCGGACCGGAGCGTTGGTCATGATCCAGGTTTCGTTTGACGAAGACCAGGCGCTGCGGATCGAGGCCGCTCTGCCAGGAGCAGCCGCATCGTGCCTTTATCGTTGAGCAGATCAATCGGCCAATCAGAGTTCTGAACTGACGCGCTGCATCGACTGAAGGACGAGTTGGCAGCGCGCGGGGTCAAAGCCTCGCACGAGCGGTGTGGCTGTTCCTGCGGCGCGAGGGCCCGAGCTTGGAAAAGCTCTGTTCGCCCTTGAGCAGGCGCGCGCTGATATTGCCCGCAGGTGCTAGCGATGCGAACGGCAACGCGCGGGTGATTGCGGTCGGCTGGTTTTTGGCTTTTACCCTGTCAAAGACACCTGAACTCCCGACGACATGGCCACGCGGCATCTGGAGTATTGGGT
>NZ_RZSB01000099.1:0-11827 GCF_004023285.1 Mesorhizobium sp. M2A.F.Ca.ET.067.02.1.1 | reverse complement strand
ACTGTTCAGGTTGATGGTTCACCGGTGGGAAGGGACCGGGCCATGCCACGGCCTGTCCGAAAGGACGACCACGATCCACTCGGTCTCCTTCCCACCTCAACCATACACCAGAACCAACACACAGGATTCTCGGGTCAAGCCCAGGGTCAAGCCCGAGAATGACGAACGCGCTGCTTTACCGCGCCAGATCCGCCACCACCGCATCGAGCACGATCATGCCGGCGGTCGTGGCGCGCAGCCTTGCATTGCCGACCGGCGCCACCAGCCCTTCCTCCTGCAGCACCGAGAGCCGCGCGCTGGAAAGGCCGCGCCCCGAGAGCGCCTCGTAGCGCTGCAGGTCGATGCCTTCGGCGAGCCGCAAGCCCATCAGCAGGAACTCGTCGGCCTCTTCCGCGCGGGTCAGGATCTCGCCGCCGGTGACGCCGTGACCCTTGGCCTCGACCAGATTGACCCAGGTCTCCGGCATCCTTTCCGCTATAGTCACCGTGCGGCGGCCGTTCTCGACGAAGCGGCCATGCGCGCCCGGGCCGACGCCGACATATTCGCCATAGCGCCAATAGGTGAGGTTGTGCCGGCTTTCGGCGCCCGGCCGGGCGTGGTTGGAAATCTCATAGGCCGGCAGCCCATGCCCCGCCGTCACCTCCTGCGTCAGCGCGTAGAGGTCGGCGGCATGGTCGTTGTCAGGCAGCGTGAATTTCTTTGCCGCGTAGAGCGCATGGAAGGGTGTGCCCTCCTCGATGGTCAGCTGATAGAGCGACAGATGGTCGACTGCATAGCCGATCGCCTGCTCCAGCTCCGCGCCCCACGCCTCCGGCGTCTGGCCGGGCCGGGCATAGATCAGGTCGAAGGAGAGACGGGGAAATATGTCCCGCGCCAGCCCGATGGCGTGCAGTGCCTCCTCGACGTTGTGCAGCCGGCCGAGGAAGCGCAGGTCCTTGTCGTTCAGCGCCTGCACGCCGAGCGAGACGCGGTTGACGCCCGCGGCGCGATAGCCGCGAAAGCGCTCGGCCTCGACCGAGGACGGGTTGGCCTCCAGCGTCACCTCGATGCCGTCAGGCACCGTCCAGTTCTTCGCCACCGCCTCCAGCACCGCGCCCACCGTTTCCGGCTTCATCAGCGACGGCGTGCCGCCGCCGAGGAAGATGCTGGTCACCTCGCGCGGCCCGGTGCGGGCGCGCATGGTCGCAAGCTCCGTCTCGAAGGCGCGCGCAAAGCGCTCCTGGTCGACCGGCTGGTGGCGGACATGGCTGTTGAAGTCGCAGTAAGGGCACTTGGCCGCGCAGAACGGCCAGTGGATGTAGACGCCGAAGCCGGGGCTGCGGTCGAGCGGTATGGTCACTGCGCTCATGCGGGTCCTGATCGCGCCAGATCCAACCTGGCCAAATCCAGTCGCGCTTCGGCGAATTTCTGGAAGGCGCGGGCGCGGTGCGAAAGCGCCGTCGCCTGGCCGGGCTTCCAGCCATGCTTTTCTTCCGCGCTCATCTCGCCAAAAGTCTTGTCGAAACCGTTGGGCAGAAACACCGGATCGTAGCCGAAGCCGAGCGTGCCGCGCGGCGGCCATACCAGCGTGCCCTCGGCCTCGCCCCGGTAATATTCAGCCTCGCCGTCCGGGAAGGCGAGGCAGATGACGGCGACGAAGCGGCCGGTGCGCTGTGAGGGCTTGGTCGCGCCGGCCTCCTGCAGCGCGGTCTCCGTCTTCTGCATGGCCATGCCGAAATCGCGGGTGCCATCCGGCTTCTCGGCCCAGTTGGCGGTGTAGACGCCTGGTGCGCCGCCGAGAGCGTCGACGCACAGCCCCGAGTCGTCCGACAGCGCGGGCAGGCCGGTCGCCTTGGCCGCGGCATATGCCTTGATGTAGGCGTTTTCCTCGAAGGTGGTGCCGGTCTCGTCCGGCTCGGGCAGGCCGTATGCCTTGGCCGACTTCGCCTCGAAGCCGAACGGCGCCATCAGGTCGGCAAATTCGCGCAGCTTGCCAGCATTGTGGCTGGCGACGACGATCTTCTTTCCATTCAAAGAATGCATCAGAAACCCCAGATTCTAGGCTCGGCGAACTCGATCGAATTGCCCGAAGGGTCGCGGATATAGATCGAGTGCCCGCCTTGCGGCCATTCGAAGTCGCTTTCGATGGCGATGTTGTTCGCGGCGAGATGCTTGCGCCATGCGGCGATCTCTTCGGCCGTAGCCGCAAAGCAGAGATGCCCCTCGCCGGCCGTGCCATGCGGCGGCACTTTCAGCCGGGCGTCAGGCGCCGGAGGGATTTTGGTCGCCTCGGCGTTGAAGAGAAGCAATACGCCGTCACCGCAACGGAAGAAGACATGGCGCCCCTCGACCTTGCCCAGTGGCTCGAGGCCGATGATGTGGCGGTAGAAGGTTTCGGCGGCAGCCAAATTGGTGACGTAGAGAGCTGATTCCAAAATTGCAGAGGGTATCACGAGGCCCCCCTCTCTGCCCTGCCGGGCATCTCCCCCTCAAGGGGGGAGATTGGCAGCTTTGTCGTAGGCACCCATTCTGCAACGCCGGTGATTGGCGAAAGCCGCGGCGAAATCCAATCTCCCCCCTTGAGGGGGAGATGGCCGGCAGGCCAGAGAGGGGGGCCTAGGCTCGGCATTGGAAACCCTACGCCACCGCCATCTGCTGCAGGCTCACCAGCCGCGAAATGCCCTTCTTGGCCAGTCCCATCAGCGCCGCGAACTGCTCCTCGGAGAAAGGCTCGCCTTCGGCCGTGCCCTGGATCTCGACGATGCCGCCCTTGCCGGTCATGACGAAATTGGCGTCGGTGCCGGCTGAGGAATCCTCGAGATAATCGAGGTCGATGACCGGCTGGCCGTCATGGATGCCGCAGGAGATCGCCGCGACATGGTCCTTGAGCACCTTGGCGACGCTGACCATCTGGCGCGCTTCCATCCAGCGCAGGCAGTCGTAGAGCGCCACCCAGCCGCCGGTGATCGAGGCGGTGCGGGTGCCGCCATCGGCCTGGATCACGTCGCAGTCGACGGTGATCTGCTGTTCGCCCAGCGCCTGCAGGTCGACCACGGCGCGCAAGCTCCGGCCGATCAGCCGCTGGATCTCCAGCGTGCGGCCGCCCTGCTTGCCGGCGGAGGCCTCGCGCCGCATGCGCTCACCGGTCGAGCGCGGCAGCATGCCGTATTCGGCCGTCACCCAGCCCTTGCCGGAATTGCGCATCCAGGCCGGCACTTTTTCCTCGAGGCTCGCGGTGCACAGGACATGCGTGTCGCCGAACTTCACCAGGCACGAGCCTTCGGCATGCTTGGACACGCCGCGCTCGAAGGAGATGGCGCGCATTTCGTCGGCTTGGCGTTTGGAGGGGCGCATCGAGGCTCTTTCTGTTCTTTCCCGGATTCGTTGGCGGCTTGTAGACGCATGCAGTCTCTCGCGCAAAGGAAAAGGGGGCGCGAGCCAGGGCGGGTTGCGCGAGCCGACCGGGAGTCTATATCTTTCCGGTAGGAGGTTTCTCGCCGGAATGAACAGACCAGTCGATCCGACGTCGCAGTCACCCGGGCTTCAGTCGCCGGTACTTCAGTCACTCGACATGCGCTCGCGCGATATTTTCCGGCGGATTGTCGATTCCTATCTGCGCGACGGCGAGCCGGTCGGCTCGCGCAGCCTGTCGCGCATCCTGCCCTCCTCGCTGTCGCCGGCCACCATCCGCAACGTGATGAGCGACCTCGAGCATCTCGGCCTGATCTATGCGCCGCATGTTTCCGCCGGGCGGCTCCCGACCCAGACGGGCCTGCGCTTCTTTGTCGACGCCTTCATGGAGCTCGGCGACCTTTCAGACGACGAGCGCCGCATCATCGAGGCGCAGGTGCGCGCCTCGGGCTCCGGCGCAACGCTGGAGCATATGCTGACCGAGGCCAGCCAGATGCTGTCCGGCATGTCGCGCGGCGCCGGCCTCGTGCTCGCCTCCAAGAACGAGGTGGCGCTGAAGCACATCGAATTCATCCAGCTCGAGCCGACCAAGGCGCTGGCCGTGCTGGTGTCGCAGAACGGCGATGTCGAGAACCGCGTCGTCGACCTGCCCGTCGGCACCACCGTGTCGCAACTGCACGAGGCGTCCAATTTCCTCAACGCCCATATCCGGGGCCGCACGCTTGCCGAGGCGCGCGCCGAGATCGCCCGCATCAAGGATGAGACCAAATCCGCTCTCGACACGCTGTCGCAGGATCTTGTCGAGAAGGGGCTGGCGGTCTGGGCCGGCGCCGAAAGCGGCCTGCCGGCGCGTCTCATCGTGCGCGGCCGTGCCAACCTGCTGGAAAATGTCACCGCCCAGGCCGATCTCGAACTGCTGCGCCATCTGTTCGAGGATCTGGAGACGCAGGACGGGCTGCTGCAGCTGCTCGACCTAGCCGAGGAAGGGCCGGGCGTGCGCATCTTCATCGGCTCGGAGAACAAGCTGTTTTCGCTGTCCGGCTCGTCGCTGGTCGTCGCCCCCTATCGCGACAAGGATGCCCGCGTCATCGGCGCGCTTGGCGTCATCGGTCCGACGCGGCTGAATTACGCCCGCATCGTGCCGATGGTCGATTATACCGCACAACTGATTTCGCGCATGCTGCGTTAGGTGTATCGATATTCAGGTGATGTCGGCCTGACCGGAATCTCGACACACCTAAAGTCGCTGCGGAGGAAAAAATGGCTCTGGAATCAATCAAGGCCCAGATCGACCTCCTGCTTCAGGAAATGATCAACCAGCCCGAGGACGACCACGAGATCCAGGAGCAGCTGCGCGAGAAATTGCGGGAGCTCCGCGCCATGGGCCTGCCCTTGCCGGCCGATCTCGTCGAGCTGGAAAAGCGCCTCGACGACGACCTGGATACCGAAGAGATCTAAGCTCCGGCGCTCCGTCAAATCCGCGTGCGCAAGCTTCTCTTTTCGGTCGTTTGCCCAATATGTCCTGCTCGGAGCGCCTGACCGAGCGAGGCGCATGGCAGACGACGAAGAACAGCATGATACGGATCGCCGGCCTTGCGGGCATTGCCTTGATTCTCGCCACCGGTGCCTTTGCGCAGCAGGCCCCCTTGCTCAGCGGCGAAAAGGCCTTCGGCGACTGGAAGGCCGACCGTCCGGGCGTGCGCCGGCTGCTGAAGCCGCAGGATCAGCCGAAACCGAATGTGGCGGAGTCCGCCGCCAATGGCGGCGGCGTCACCGATCGCCCGGAGGGCGCGAAGCCACAGCTTCCGCCGGGCTTTTCCGCCGAGCTGGTCGCATCGGGTATCGACAGTCCACGCGCGGTCCGCGTGGCGCCGAACGGCGACCTCTTCGTCGCCGACAGCCGGGCAAACCAGGTCCGCGTCTATCGCCTGGCTGAGGGCAGCGCGAAGCCCGCCGAGACCTCGATCTTCGCCAAGGGCCTGACGCGACCCTACGGCATCGCCTTCTATCCGCCGGGCGACAAGCCGCAATGGGTCTATGTGGCCAACAGCGACAGCGTCGTGCGCTTTCCCTATCGCGACGGCGACCTCGAAGCGTCCGGTGAGCCGGAAACTATTGTCGCCAAGGTTCCCGCCAGCCACCACTGGACGCGTGACATCGCCTTCGCGCCCGACGGCAAGACGCTCTATCTGTCGGTCGGCTCCGGCTCCAACATCGCCGAGGATATGGGAGCGAAGCCGAAGGGTGGTGTCGAGGCGTGGGCGAAATCGCAGCCGCTGGGCGAGGCCTGGGGCCCGGAGGAAGACCGCGCCGATGTGCTCGCCTTCGACCCCGATGGCAGCAACCGCAGGACCGTCGCCACCGGCCTGCGCAACTGCTCCGGCATGACCGTGCAGCCGGCGACAGGCGCGCTCTGGTGCGTCGTCAACGAGCGCGACGAGCTTGGCGACAATGTCCCCTTCGAATACGCGACCGCGGTGAAGGATGGCGCGTTCTATGGCTGGCCCTGGTATTACATCGGCGACAACGAGGACCCGCGCCACAAGGGCGCGCGCCCAGACCTCGCTGGCAAGGTCACGCTGCCCGACGTGCTGATCCAGGCGCATTCGGCGCCGCTCAACATCGCCTTCTATAGTGGCGGCAACTTCCCGGCTGACGGTTTTCCTGCTGAATATAGGGGCGACGCCTTCGTCACCCTGCACGGCTCGTGGAACCGCAATGTTCGCACCGGCTACAAGGTGGTGCGGCTACGGTTCCAGGACGGCAAGCCGACCGGCGAATATGACGACTTCGCCACCGGCTTCGTCATATCCGACGACGCGGTCTGGGGCCGGCCGGTCGGCGTCGCTGTCGCCAAGGACGGCGCGCTGATCCTCACCGAGGACGGCAACGGTACGATCTGGCGTGTGACGTATGGCGGGTAAGCGGTGGTCGGGCGTTCGACCGTGCGTCGAGGGGCCCCCTCACCCGGATTGCCAACCGAATTGCGAAGGGCAATTCGGGGCAATCCGACCTCTCCCCAAGGGGAGAGGAGCAGGCGAGCGTCGGCGCCAACCTCTTCTCTCCTCGGGGAGAAGGTGGCCGCGAAGCGGCCGGATGAGGGGGCTGGCGCAAACGAATCTGCCCCATAGCGAATTCATTCCCGATCCGTTTCGTGCGACAAGTGCGTCCCTATCTCGGGACCGCAACCATGACACTCACCGGATTCCTCGCTTACAGCGCAGCCCTCGGCGTCGCCGCCGCCATTCCGGGCCCCGGCGTCACGGCGCTGGTCGCCCGCGCGCTCGGCTCCGGCTTCCGCTCCTCGCTTGCCATGTCGTTCGGCCTGATGCTCGGCGACCTAACCTATCTCACCGCCGTCGTGCTTGGGCTGGCCTTCGTCGCCCAGACCTTCGGCATGGTCTTCCTCGCTATCAAATGGGCCGGCGTCGCCTATCTCGCCTTCCTTGCCTGGCGCTTCTGGACCAGCGGTATCACGCCCGAGACCGTCGAGGCGCACAAGGCCCGGGGCGGGCTGCTGTCGAGCTTCATCGCCGGGCTGACGGTGACGCTGGGCAATCCCAAGACGATGATCTTCTATCTCGCCATCACGCCGACCATCGTCGATCTGAAGACGATCACGCTCGCCAACTACGCCATTTTGGCGATGCTCACCGTGGTCGTGCTGTTCGTGGTGCTGGTGCCTTATCTGGCGCTGGCCGCCAAGGCGCGCTGGTTCCTGAAATCGCCACGCGCGTTGAAGGTGCTCAACCGCACCGCCGCCGGCTTCATGATGGGCGCGGCGGCCGCCATCGCGGCCCGCCAATAAGGTGCATTGATATTCAGGTGAGGCCGGCCTGCGAAGGACGACTTCCTGCGCTTCCGGTGCTCACGTACTTCAAGTACGCTCCGCTCCGGTTCTCGGACCCCGCCCTTCTCGGCTCGGCCTGACCTGAATTCTCAACACGCCTTGGTGCGTGACCGTTCCGATTTCAGCCAAACCATTCCTGAAACCCACTGCAGCGGAAAATGCATTTCCGCTGCGGCGCGCTTTTCAGCAACCGCCCCACTCGGATATTTTCGGTGGCCGGCCTATCTTGCGCGGCTGAAAGCCCTATTCTGTTTTGCCTATGCCATTGCCCTGGGAGCGAACCAAATGAACAAGCCCGTCACCTCCGCGCGCGTGCCCGGCCGCGGCCGCGTCTTCAATTCGATCACGGAGACGATTGGCGACACGCCGCTGGTCAGGCTGGACAAGTTCGCCAGGGAGAAGGGCATCGTCGCCAACCTGATGGCCAAGCTCGAATTCTTCAACCCGATCGCTTCGGTCAAGGACCGCATCGGCGTCGCCATGATCGAGGCGCTGGAGGAAGCCGGCAAGATTGCGCCCGGCAAGACCACGCTGATCGAGCCGACCTCCGGCAACACCGGCATCGCGCTCGCCTTCGCCGCCGCCGCCAAGGGCTACAAGCTGATCCTCACCATGCCGGAGACGATGTCGGTCGAGCGCCGCAAGATGCTGGCGCTGCTCGGCGCCGAGCTGGTGCTGACCGAGGGGCCGAAAGGCATGAAGGGCGCCATCGCCAAGGCCGACGAGCTCGCCGCCACGCTGCCCAACGCCATCATCCCGCAGCAATTCGAGAACCCGGCCAATCCCGAGATCCACCGCCGCACCACGGCCGAGGAGATCTGGAACGACACCAATGGCGAGGTCGATATCTTCGTCGCCGGCATCGGCACCGGCGGCACCATCACGGGCGTCGGCCAGGTGCTGAAGAAGCGCAAGCCCTCGGTGCATATCGTGGCGGTCGAGCCGGAGGCCTCCCCGGTTCTGTCCGGCGGCCAGCCCGGCCCGCACAAGATCCAGGGCATCGGCGCGGGCTTCGCGCCGAAGATCCTGGATACGTCCGTCTATGACGAGATCGTCAGGGTGTCGAACGAGGATTCGGTCGCCAATGCACGCCTGGTCGCGCGCCTCGAAGGCGTGCCGGTCGGCATCTCGTCGGGCGCGGCGTTGCAGGCGGCCATCGTCGTCGGCTCGCGGCCGGACAACAAGGGCAAGAACCTCGTCGTCGTCATCCCCTCCTTCGCCGAGCGCTATCTCTCGACCATCCTGTTCGACGGGCTGGGGGCGTAGGGCGCCCTTCGTCATCATCGGGCTTGACCGACCCGAGGATCATGCTGTGGCGTCTGTACGCGCGCCGGCAGCGGCGGCTTCGTCGTCGAGGCGCACTTGGCATGGCCGGCTCGGCAGACCGCATGCCTTGGAGATTGCCTGAAGCCTTCCAACTTCGTCATCCACGGGCGGAGCAAGGAGCGAAGCGACGCGCGCAGACCCGAGGATCCATTCCGTGACTTCGACGCGCCGCATCGGTGCAGAATTCTGCTCCGCTGCATCCTACGATCGAGGTCACGGCATGGATCCCAGGGTCTCCGCGACGCCGCTTCGCGGCTGCTTCGCCCAGGGATGACGAAGTTGAGAGGCTTCCGCCAATCCCCAGCGTTTGCGCCGATCCCCCGGAAAGGGTGATGACTCCTGCTCACCGATCAAACCGACATTAACCCCCCACAAGCTTCGCCTTCTCGCCCTGGAGGAAACGCCGCAGCGCCGGGTCGCGCTCGAGGCCGATCGCCTGGTCGTAGGCCTGCGCCGCCTGCTTCGTATTGCCAAGCCTGGCCAGCAGCCCGGCGCGCGCGGCCCAATAGGGCTGGTAGTCCTGCAGCCGCTTGTCGTCGCCCAGCACATAGAGCGCCGCCAGCCCGGCTGTTGCACCCTCGGTTTCGGCGATCGCTATCGCGCGGTTGATCGCCACCACCGGTGAACCGGCTACGGAAAGCAGCGCGTCGTAAAGCTGGCGGATCGCCGCCCAGTCCGTGCCGCTGCCGCGCCGGCGCGCCGTGTGGGCGGACTGCACGGCGGCCTCGAGCTGGTAGCGGCCGATGATGCCCCTTTGCGCGGCGCCCGCCAGCAAGGCCTCCGCCTCGTCGATCAGGCTGTCGTCCCAGAGCGCGATATCCTGTTCGGCCAAAGGCACGAAGTCTCCATCCGGGCCGCGCCGTGCCGAGCGGCGCGCCTCGGCGAACAGCATCAGCGCCAGCAGTCCCAGCGCCTCCGGCTCGTCCGGCATCAGCGAGGCGACCAGCCGTCCAAGCCAGATTCCTTCGCCGGCGAGGTTGCGCCGGCGGCTGTCGGTGCCGGTCGGATCCGACCAGCCTTCGGCGAAGGTGGCGTAGATCGCTTCCAGCACGGCGCCCAGCCGCTCGCCGAGCTCCGCCTTCTCCGGCACGCGAAAAGGAATCCCGGTCTCGCGGATGCGCGCCTTGGCCCGCACCAGCCGCTGCCCCATCGTCGCCGGCGAGACCAGGAAGGCAGAGGCGATGGTCGCGGCGTCGAAGCCGAGGATCGTCTGCAGGATCAGCGGCGCGCGCACGCTGGCCTCGATCGCCGGATGGGCGCAGGCGAACATCAGCCGCAGCCGGTCGTCGGGCAGCTCCTCGCCGCTCATGCGCGCCTCCATCTCCTCGGCAATCAGCTGCAGATGATCGCGCGCCGCCTCGCCGGTCAGCCGCCGCCGCACGGCGTCGACGTCGCGCCGGCGCGCCACCGCGAGCAGCCAGGCTTCCGGCTGCGCCGGCACGCCGGTTCGAGGCCAGCGCTCCAGCGCGGCGGCGAAGGCATCGGCCAGCGCGTCCTCGGCGCCGGCGACGTCGCGCGTGCGCGCCGCCAGCCAGGCGACCAGCTTGCCGTAGCTGCTCCGGGCGGCCGCTTCCGCCGCCGCCCGCGCGATCTCCGAGCGATCATCCATCGCGGCTCACTCCGCGGCGGCGACGTACTCTGCCATTTCCCAGATCGGCCGCACCTCGACCGTGCCGGTGGCGGACGCGGGACAGCGCGCGCCCCATTCGATGGCCGTGTCGATGTCGGCCGCCTCGATCATGTAGAAGCCGGCCAATTGCTCCTTGGTGTCGGCATAGGGGCCGTCGAGCACATTGGTCTTGCCGCCGGTGAGCCGCACCGAGGTGGCCGCCTGGGTCGGGCGCAGCCGCTCGCCGGCGATATACGCCCCGGATTTCTTCAGCGCTTCGGTGTAGGCGCCATAGGCCGCGAGCACCTGGTGGGTCTGCTCCTTTGGAGCATTCGCCATCGCGGCTTCGTCATTGTAGATCAAAAGCATGTATCGCATGGTCTTCTCCCGTTTCTTGAAGGCCGCGTCGTTGCGTGCCGACCTATGTCGTGCGGCATCGACCGATTTCGACAGGCGCCGGAAAAATCTTTCGTCCCCAAAGCAGCAGAGCGCAAGTCGGCGCTTTTTCGCCGCCACTCAACCGTTCGTCCAGATCATGATCCCAAAAAGTGGCCCCGGTTTTTTGGAAAGGATCATGGTCAAACAGAATGCGTTGAATTGCGGGTTGGCATTTGGCTCCTCCCGTCTAAACTCACGAGTCTCGCGCCGGGGAGGCGACGCGACCGTTTCAGGAGGAGAAACCTATGCTCGATTTCAGGACGAAATTTGTTGCCGCCGGCGCCTTGGCGCTGTCGCTCGGTCTCGGCGCCGTATCGGCCGGGGCGCAGGAGTTCATCAATGTGCTCACCGGCGGCACGTCGGGCGTCTATTATCCGCTCGGCGTCGCGCTGTCCGAAATCTACGGCAAGGGCATAGAGGGCTCACGCACGCAGGTTCAGGCGACCAAGGCTTCGGTCGAGAACCTGAACCTCCTGCAGCAGGGCAAGGGCGAGATCGCCTTCGCGCTCGGCGATTCCGTCAAGATGGCCGCCGAGGGCAACACCGAAGCCGGCTTCCCGGGCAAGCTCGACAAGTTGCGCGGCATTGCCGCGATCTATCCCAATTATATCCAGATCGTCGCCAGCCAGGACTCCGGCATCAAGACGCTCGCCGACCTCAAGGGCAAGAGCCTGTCGGTGGGCGCGCCCGCCTCCGGCACCGAGCTCAACGCGCGCGCCATCTTCGCCGCCGCCGGTCTCAAATACGAGGATCTCGGACGCGTCGAATACCTGCCCTTCGCCGAATCGGTCGAGCTGATCAAGAACCGCCAGCTCGACGCCACCTTGCAGTCGGCCGGCCTCGGCGTCGCCTCCATCCGCGATCTCGCAACTTCCGTGCCGATCAACGTCGTCGCCGTGCCGGCCGAGGACGTCGCCAAGATCGGGGCGCCTTATCTTTCCGTGGTCATCCCGAAAGGCACCTATGAAGGCCAGGCGGAAGATGTCCCGACCGCCGCGGTGGGCAACTTCCTGATCACCCGCGCCGACGTTCCCGACGACACCGCGTACCAGATGACCAAGCTCTTGTTCGAGCATCTCGACCAGCTCACCGCCGCTCATGCCGCCGCCAAGGCGATCGACCCGGCCAAGGCGCTGGACGGCATGCCCGTGGCGCTGCATCCCGGCGCGGAGCGCTACTACAAGGAAAAGGGCCTGCTGAAATAGGCCCTCACC
>NZ_RZSB01000999.1:0-1799 GCF_004023285.1 Mesorhizobium sp. M2A.F.Ca.ET.067.02.1.1 | reverse complement strand
CCATCCGTGCGCGCCAGCGCGCCCTGGCCGACGATGCTCAGCGGATGCGTGGCCTTGCTCAGCACCTCGAAGAATTTGCCGTTGCCGTCAGCGAGATCCTTCAGCGATTCCGGGCCGGCGCCGATCAGTTCATAGTCGTAGCGTGTGTCGCCGATCTCGCCGATCACGCCAACCGGCAGGTTGCCGACGCGCCAGCGCTTGCGGATGCGGGCATTGAGCACCGAAGCCTCGAAGCGCGGATTGGCGCCGATGATCAGCACCGCATCGGCCTGCTCGATGCCTTCGATAGTCGGGTTGAAGATGTAGCTGGCGCGGCCGAGCGACGGATCGAGCGCGGCGCCATCCTGGCGGCAGTCGATGTTCCTCGATCCGAGCGCGCTCATCAGAAGCTTCAGCGCGTAGATTTCCTCGACCGCCGCGAGATCGCCGGCAATGGCGCCGATGCGCTCGGGCGCGGTCTTCGACACCTCGTCCTTGATCGCCGCGAAGGCTTCTGCCCAGCTTGCCGGAGCGAGCTTGCCGTTCTTGCGCACATAGGGGCGGTCGAGGCGCTGCGTGCGCAGGCCGTCCCAGATGAAGCGGGTCTTGTCGGAGATCCACTCCTCGTTCACCGCCTCGTTGACGCGCGGCAGGATGCGCATCACTTCACGACCTCTGGAATCGACGCGGATCGCCGAGCCGACTGCATCCATGACGTCGATCGATTCGGTCTTGGTCAATTCCCACGGCCGCGCCTGGAAGGCGAATGGCTTGGAGGTCAGCGCGCCGACCGGGCACAGATCGATGACATTGCCCTGCAGCTCCGACGTCATCGCCTGTTCGAGATAGGTGGTGATCTCGGCATCCTCGCCGCGGCCGATCAGGCCGAGCTCGGAGATGCCGGCGACTTCGGTGGTGAAGCGGACGCAGCGCGTGCAGTGGATGCAGCGGTTCATCACGGTCTTGACCAGCGGGCCAATATACTTGTCTTCGACCGCGCGCTTGTTCTCGTGATAGCGCGAGGAATCGACGCCGAACGCCATCGCCTGGTCCTGCAGGTCGCACTCGCCGCCCTGGTCGCAGATCGGGCAATCGAGCGGATGGTTGATCAGCAGGAACTCCATCACGCCTTCACGGGCCTTCTTGACCATCGGCGTGTTGGTGAAGATTTCCGGCGGCTCGCCATTCGGGCCGGGGCGCAGGTCGCGCACGCCCATGGCGCAAGACGCCTGCGGCTTGGGCGGGCCGCCCTTCACCTCGATCAGGCACATGCGGCAATTGCCGGCGATCGACAGCCGCTCATGGAAGCAGAAGCGCGGCACTTCCGCGCCGGCGTCCTCGGCCGCCTGCAGCAGCGTGTAATGGTCGGGTACCGTGATCTCTTTCCCGTCGACCTTTAGCTTTGCCATTCGCCTCAAACCCTCGCGGATGTCCGCAATCTATCTTCCGGGCGCGGTTTGCACCGCGCCCGGCTTTTCAAATCACTTCGCGGCGAGCGCCGCCGCCTGCGCAGTCCAGTCGTCGCGGCCGATGCGGCCGGCAAGCGACAGATAATCTTCCACCCAGGCGATCTCTTGCGACGTCCAGGCCGCGATCTGCTCATAGGTCCAGATACCGAGACCGTTGAGCACCTTCTCCAGTTTCGGTCCGATACCCGAAATCGCCTTCAGGTCCGACGGCTTCGCCGGCTTGTCGACGGCCTTCGGCTGCCTGAAATCCTCGGGCATCAATGCGGCCGCTGCCGGCTGGGCGACAATATCGGCCCCGGTCGTGTCGAGAGCCTTCTCGGTCGCGTTCCCCGCGCTATCGGTCACGTCCCT
>NZ_RZSB01000998.1:0-1814 GCF_004023285.1 Mesorhizobium sp. M2A.F.Ca.ET.067.02.1.1 | reverse complement strand
AATACCGGCTGCTTGCGAGCGGCCACGCCCATTTCGTGCTCTACAACAAGCTGATGCCCTGGGATCATCTGGCGGGTGCGCTGATCCATCAGGAAGCCGGCGGCCATGTCGCGCGCGTCGACGGCAGCGCCTACCTGCCGTCGCATGTCGACGGCGGCCTGCTGGTCGCGCCGGACAAGCAAAGCTGGGACGAGTTGCGCCGCGAGCTCTGGGCCGAATAGGAATAAACCGCGCCCCGGCCGGCAACCGCCAGCCAGACGACAACCTAATGCAGATCGGTGACGTGCCCCGAAACAGGGGGATTGTGCGGCTGGAACATCCTGCCCCGCTCGGCGATTAGGATCATCAGCAAGGCCGCGACCGAAACGCTGCAGAAGCCTGCGGCCAGAGGCGTGACCGTGCCGTTATAGGCTTGGCCGATCGCCGCGCCGATCAGGGCGCCGAGAAAAGTCTGCATGAAGCCAAGGATGGATGCCGCCGTGCCGGCAAGCTCGCCGAGCGGCTCCATGGCCAGGGCGTTGAAATTCGCGCCCAGTCCGCCGAACGGCAGCATCGCGCCGGCAAAGAAGGTGATGAAGAGCCAGAGCGGCATCTGCATCTCCAACGAAACGACCAGCCAGGCAAGGCTGATGCACAGGAAGATGAGCAGCGCGCCTTGCGACAGACGGCGCATTCCGATCTGTCCGACCAGCCGCGAATTCAGATAATTGGAGAAGGCAAGCACGGCGGCGACACCGGCAAAGATCAGCGGGAACAATTCGCCGACATGGAAGATGTCGATGTAGATCTGTTGCGCCGAGCTGATGAAGCCGAACATGGCGGCGAAGATGAAGGTGCTGGCGAAGGCATAGCAAAGCGTGAGCCGGTTGGTGAGCACGATGCGGAAGCCGCCGACGACCGAGCTTACCGTGAGCGGCCGGCGATATTCCGCATGCAGCGTCTCCGGCAGGCGCAGCAGCGCCCAGGTCGAAACGATCAGCGCGCCGATGGCCATGGTCACGAAAATCCAGTGCCAAGTGGCGAACAGCATGACGAACTGGCCGATGCCTGGAGCGATGACGGGGATGGCCATGAACACCATGAAGATCAGCGACATCACTTCGGCCATACGCCGGCCTTCGAACGTGTCGCGCACGATCGAGACGGCGATGACGCGGGTCGCAGCCGCGCCGATGCCCTGGATGAGACGCCAGGTCAGCAACAAAGCGAAACTGGGCGCTATGGCGGCGGCAGCCGCGGCCACGACATAGACCACCAGGCCAAAGACCAGCGGCGCGCGGCGTCCAAAGCGATCCGAAATGGGCCCGAACAAAAGCTGTCCGCCGCCAAAGCCGAGCATATAGGCGGTGATGACATATTGGCGGTGGTTCTCGCTCTCGACGCCAAGCGAGGCGCCGATCTGCTGCAGCGCCGGCAGCATGATGTCGATGGCCAGGGAGTTGAGCGCCATCAGCGCTGCGCACAGCGCAATGAACTCCCAGCGCGGAATGGGCAAGCTGCTTGCCCGTTGCGACGCTTCTACCTGCTTGTCCACGGCAAAGTCCGATCTTTCAACGAACAAGCGCCGGCTGGCCGGCGCGCTGGTTCGTCTCATCCCCGAGATGCGGGTTCATGATTGCCGAGGTGGGGGCGGCCCCGGGCGATGCTTGCCGGCCGGAGAGTTAGCCTCCGCCGGCGAGCAAGATTGAATCAGGCTGCGCCTTTGACGCTGACGCCCTTTTCGACCAGGAAGTCCTGCAACTCGCCGGCCTGGAACATTTCACGGACGATGTCGCAACCGCCGACGAATTCACCCTTCACATAGAGCTGCGGGA
>NZ_RZSB01000997.1:0-1815 GCF_004023285.1 Mesorhizobium sp. M2A.F.Ca.ET.067.02.1.1 | reverse complement strand
GAGAAGTGCTGCGAACTCCGCGGCAAGATCGGCGCCGGATTCGCGGTATTCGGCGGCGACGCTCTCACCGGCAACCTTGATGCGGCCGGAATGAAGTTCATCGGCAACGGACAGATAGTCGAACGGGATAGACGGCCGGGCGCCCTCTTCCTCGCCTTTCTCCGAGGCGACGATCAGGTCGTCGAGCAACGAAGCGAAATCGAGCTTGTTCCCGGTGCCGATCTCAGCCTCCCTCTCGTGACGGCATGCATTGACGCCATTTGAAGATAGGGCGCCCTCGTTAAAAATGACTTCTGGCGACGTTAACAATTGCAGGCATTTTGCCGACCGGAGCCATCAAGCAAAAAGCCGGACCGCATTTCGTGCAGTCCGGCAAGGTCGCCAGGAGTGGCGAGGAAAAAGCCGGCCAAGTGCCGGCACCAACGCCTACGATTGAGCCTGCCGAAAAGTTTCGCGGAAAATCGATTGTGGCGGAAAAAATCTGATGCGGCATGGCAGCCATGCAATTGCTGCACTGCACAATTTAAAAAAATCGCCTATACTTTGACGTTGGGAGGACCAATAGGGGCTATTGAGTCATGGGGTTCTTCACTGAAATGTTCGCTCGGCCACGGCCGCAAGAACACCAGCGTTACCGCGCGGCGCTCGCGCTTCTCAATGCGATGAGCAATGCCGACCGCGCCGATATCGGCATCAAGCCGGCGGACTTTCCGCGCATCGCGCGCGAAATGTCGGCCCGCTGAACAACGCTGAGCCAAACAGGTTTCCCGGGCTGCCGGGAAACCTTCAACCTGCTCAAAATTCAGCGATTTCCCAGGAAGGTCTGCTTGCCGAGCGGCACGCCATTGTGGCGCAGGATGTCGTAGGCCGTCGTGACGTGGAAATAGAAATTCGGCATCGCGACATGCAGCAGGTACTGCAGGCCGGGCAGCGTGGTTTCGCGCCCGCCAAGCCTTAATTCGACCGTCCTGTCCTCCGAACCTTCCAGATCGGCCGCCGAGAACGTCGCCAGGTGATCGAGCGTCTTGGCGATTCGGGCCTGCAGCTCGGCAAAGCTCGCTTCATTGTCCTCATATTTCGGCACCTCGCGGCCGGCGAGCCGCGACGGCGCGCCCTTGGCATGGTCGGTGGAGATCTGGACCTGCCTGGCCAGCGCAAACATGTCCGGCGCCAATCGCGCCGTGAGGAACACCTGCGGATCGATCTTGCGCTCAGCGGCATTCTGCTCCGCCGCCGTCAGCACGCTGGCCAGCGCCTTCAGCCGGGCGGAAAAGACGCCGACGGAAATATCGTACATGGAAATAGTCACGAGCACTCTCCCAAGGCGGCCCCAGCGCCGCGGGCCGTGACCTAACGCCTCCGGTCACGATTCTTCAAGCGGTCATGCTTCCACGTCACCGCGCCGCCGCAATCGCCATGGTAGTATTTTCGTTATCGAGCGGAGATTCCCGATGAGACATATCTTTCTCGCTGTGGCTGCCTTCTTTTCCCTGTCCAGTATCGGCCAGTCCGCGTTTGCGGCCGATGCGCCCTATATCGACGACAGGTCCAGCGCCGACGCCGTCATCCGCTCGCTTTACAGCGCCATCAATCGTCACGAATTCGCCCGCGCCTGGGGTTATTTCGGCGATACGAAGCCAGCCAAGGATTTCAACGCTTTCGTGAAAGGCTATGACGGCACCGATACCGTCGACGTCAAGACCGGCGCTGTATCGGACGAAGGTGCCGCCGGCAGCATCTATTACAGCGTCCCGGTCGCTATCCAGGCGACCGACAAGAAGGGCGAGGCCAAGGTTTTCGCGGGCTGCTACACGG
>NZ_RZSB01000996.1:0-1816 GCF_004023285.1 Mesorhizobium sp. M2A.F.Ca.ET.067.02.1.1 | reverse complement strand
TCCCGACACCTGGATAGATCGGGCGCGCGCATCGGGGCTCACATCACGAACCTTGGAGATGTCGAACTCCGGCCCGCCTTCTGAAAGCTGTCTTGCCGCTGCGCGCGCCCGATCTATCCAGGTGTCGGGAGCCTCACCCTCGGCAACGATGCGGCCATTGACGATCGAAAGTCGCACTTTATCCATCGGATACAGCGACGCCGTCAGCCGCTTCAACACGAACTGCGGCTCAAGGCTTTGATAGAATTGCCAGCTCGAATGAACGCGAGCGGGATCGACCTGCGTCCCGGACAGCAGTGACTGCGGGTCGACGGCAAGCGGGTCTCTCAGGCCGGTAATATAGAATTGGCCATCGCGCACATTCTGTTGGGCGACGATGATGCCGGGCTGCGTCTCCAGTCGCGACACGTAGGCCTCCCAACGCTCCTCGGGGCTCACATCACGTACCCCGGAGATGTCGAAGACCGGGCCGCCGGCTGAAAGCTGCCGGGCGGCCGCACGCGCCCGGTTGATCCACGCAGTGGTGGCCTCGCCTGCGGCAACGATGCGATCATTGACGACTGAAAGCCGCACCGAATCCGGCGGCGCGAGCGACGCCGTCAGCCGATTCAGCACGAACTGCGGCTCAAGGCTCTGGTAGAATTGCCAGCTTGCATGAACGCGAGCGGGATCGACCTGCGTCCCGGGCAGCAGCGACTGCGGGTCGGCGGCAAGCGGGTCTCTCAGACCGGTAATATAGAATTGGCCGTCGCGCACATTTTGATCGGCGACGATGATGCCAGGCTGGGCCTCCAGTCGCGACACATACACCTGCCAGCGCTCCTCGGCGCTCACATCGCGGACCCCGGAGATGTCGAAGACCGGCCCGCCTGCGGAAAGCTGCTGGGCAGCGGCCCGCGCCCGGTTGATCCACGTGGTGGTCGCCTCACCCTCGGCGACGATGCGACCATCGACGACCGAGAGTCGTACCGAATCCGGCGGCGCCAGCGACGCCGACAGCCGCTTCAGCACGAATTCCGGCTCGAGGCTCTGATAAAACTGCCAGTTTGAATGAACGCGGGCGGGATCGACCTCCGTTCCCGACAGCAGCGACTGCGGGTCCGCGGCGAGCGGGTCTCTCAGGCCGGCGACATAGAACTCGCCGCTACGGATTTTTTGGTCCGAAACGACTATGCCCGGTTGGGCCGCCAGCCGCGACAGGTAGGTCTGCCAGCGGTGTGCGGATTGCCAGGACAGAAAGAACCAACCGCCCGCCACGATCAATGCCAGCAGGACCGCCGTCACCACCAGCCACGGAAATCCCTCTTTCGAATCCATGTGCTGCAGCTCGACGCAGGTCTGCAACTGCGTCTCCACGCCGGGCAACTGGGAACTGTCGCCGTCGAACCGCTCCAGGGCCCGCGAGAATTCTTGATGGATGCGAAGCAGTACGTCGCGGATGACTTCATGCAGTTCCTCCGGAGGATTTCCCCGGATCACCGCAACCAGGGTCGCAAACTGTCCGACTTCCGACCAGAGGCGAAGTTCCCCAAACCGGATGGTGTCGAGGCCGCTGTTTTCCTTCTCCTTGAAAGAGTCCTTCACAAAATCCTGGATCGCGCTCAGCATCGAGGAAATCAGTTGAGGGTCTTCGCTGGTTGCGTCTTGGGAAGTTACATGCGCAATCAGGAGCCCGGAAGCGCGGCTGATGAGAAAGACATGTTCCACGCGATAGATAAGAGAATGCTTGAGAACAACTGCAGAGAAGCTTGTCCCCGTTCGCCAGGCTTCAAACCTCCACTTCAACCCATGCCATGTGAATATATGCCTTAGCGAC
>NZ_RZSB01000995.1:0-1817 GCF_004023285.1 Mesorhizobium sp. M2A.F.Ca.ET.067.02.1.1 | reverse complement strand
GATACGAACTGGATCGCGCCCGATGCCACGCTTATCGGCAATATCCGGATCGGCCGCAATGTCGGCTTCTGGTTCGGCGTCGCCATCCGCGGCGATGGCGAGCGCATCACGATCGGCGCAGACACCAATGTGCAGGAACACACGATCATGCACACCGATCCGGGCTTTCCAGTGACCATCGGCGAAGGCTGCACGATCGGTCATAGAGCCCTGCTGCATGGCTGCACGATCGGCGACAACAGCCTGATCGGCATGGGCGCCATCGTGCTGAACGGCGCCAGGATCGGCAACAACTCGCTCGTCGGCGCCGGCGCGCTGGTGACGGAAAACAAGGTTTTTCCCGACAATTCGCTAATCGTCGGCTCGCCGGCCAAGGTGATCAGGACGCTGGATGAAGCGGCGATCGAGCGCCTGCGCGTCTCGGCCGCCCACTACGTGGCCAATGCCAAACGCTTCAAGGCCAGGCTGACGGTGGTATAACGGCGGCCGCGCGCCGCGCGTCATCCGTGGCGGCTGTTCATCGCTTCACGCAGCAGCAAGGCGCCGGCCTCGAAGCCGGCCTCTTCGGCGCCTTCCAATGGTGTCTCGTAGTCGTCGATGCGGGTTCTTAGCGACGGGTCGGCGCCCGCCAGCAGCAGGAGACGGATCGCTTCGGCGTCACGCCGGGACACCGCATAGTGCAGGGGCGTCCAGTCGTTCACGCCGCGCATGTTCGGGTCGGCGCCAAGCTCGAGCAGGATATGGATGACGTCCAGCCGGTCCGGCCGTTCCGTCGACAACGCCGCTATGATCGAAGGGAACCCGGCAGGATTGTCATAGTTCGGGTTCGAGCCGGCATCGAGCAAGGCGGTGATGAAGGCGGCCGGGCTCCAGTAGATCGCATATTCCAGCGGATGGCCAAGGCCGAGCTCGAACGGCATCCGCTCGTCGAACCAGCGCGCAGAGCCGCCGAGAGCTGCCGCCAGGGTGGCGAAATCTCCGGCCTTGAAAGCCTGGTCTATGGCCTGGAACAGTTTGCGCCGCTCGCCGCGATCTTCGGGGATTTCCAGCATCCTGCTGATCCAAAATACGGAATTTGACGGCTGACAGTGCCTCGATCCCCTACCTGTGAAAAGGCGCAGGTTAATGTGGGACGCATGCACGTTCGCTGCGATGTCACTGCGACGGTGTTTTCTGATGTCGCCATCTGGTACAACTCACGCGGATGCCATTTCCCAGCCCTTACCCGCTTTCGGACATGCTGCCGGTACTTCTCCGCCGAGGGCCCTTGCGCATTTTGTGCCGTGTTTGATTGCAGAATTTGCACGCCGCAACAATGTTTTCCAAATTATTCGAGCCGCCATTTTGTACGGGCGTCAGGTGTTCCGCGGTGCACTGAAAGCGGTTGGCCAATCTCTTTCCGATACCATAGCGCTTCGAGAAAGCATCTACATCGCGTTCCCACATAGTAAATCGACAGTAGAAGCATAGCCAATCTTGCTGCTCGGCTCGCAAGTTCCTGACTTTTGCTAACTTGTTATACATTTCGCACATCCTTTGCTTCATCAACGTGAAGCGGATGTGCAGCAAGGCTTGAGCTCTTGCCCTCTTTCGGAAGGATATCCCTCGCACGAGACAGCACTCACATGAGTGCCACTCCGCAGTATCAACAGTAGATGCAGATCATTTGATCGACATCCCCATCCGTTGTCGCAGGCGGCTTAAGCTCGTCTCCGCAATTTTTCTAATAATTCAAATTTGCGCGGCTTGCAAGAAACAGCGGAGCCGGCCCCGGGGACAGGGGCCGGCTCCTAAAACCCGGTCGTTGGGGACGGGGA
>NZ_RZSB01000994.1:0-1820 GCF_004023285.1 Mesorhizobium sp. M2A.F.Ca.ET.067.02.1.1 | reverse complement strand
GTCCTGGCCCTTGAATTTCTTGCCCTTCAGGAACTTGGTGACGGCCTGCACCTGCTGCCAGGTCTTCGGCACGCCCCACTCCGCAAGGCCTGCCTTGTCGCCGCTGTCCGCCTTCCAGGCTGCAGCCAGCTCGGAGTCGGAGAACACGTCGGTGCGGTAGTTGAAATTGTGCGCGTCGCCGTCGATGGTCACGCGATACTGCTTGCCGTTCCAGGTGCCGACCGGCGGCTTGAGATAGTTGACCAGGTCGTCGAAGTCGATCTGCTTTTTGACCCAGTCGGGCATTTCCGAGGTCAAGCCCTTGCCGCAGACATCGCCTTCAAAGGGCGCGCCCATCTCGATGACGTCGAAGTCAACGGTGCCGGTGGCGATCGACTGCTGCAGGCGGGCGTTGTAGTCGGCCTGGGCAAGGTCGATCCAGCTGATCTTGGCGCCCGTATAGGCCTCCCAAGGCTTCAGGAAGCCGCGGAACAGCACGTTGTGCAGGTTCTGGTTGTTGAGGCCCATGAAGGTGAGCTCGACACCGGCGAACTCGCCTTCCTTGACGTTGGCCTTGGTCGCTTCGAGGCAGAGCTCGCCGACCTTCTGGAAGTCGGCGTCGGTCGGCTGGCCTTTGCCGACGCCTGGAATCTGCAGGATCTTCGCCCGCAGGCTGTCATCGGCCGCGGCAGGCCGCGTCAGCGCGCCGAGCCCGGCGCCGGAGGCGGCGGCGATTGCGGCCATCGAGGCCGCGCCCTTCAGCACATCGCGGCGGCTGGCGCCGGCGCGCATCAGTTTTTCGTACAGGTCGACTCTCATCTACAGGTTCCTCCCAGAACAACAGCGATTGAATTGAAGTGCCAATCTCTCGGACGTGGAAACGTCTCTCGGTTCTCCTCGATCATACGGGGACGTGGGACCCCACCCTGCGTCGCCGAAGCTCCGATCTCAGGGTAACAGGCCTGCGTCGGATTGGCACTCGCCACTATTCGCGTAATCGATTACCTTGTCAACAAGATTGGCTTTTTATCTATAAGGTACCGACTTGCCGTTGCCCTTGGCAATGGCTAGCTTCACCGCAAAAGATCAAAAGATAAAGGGGAGACGATGGCTCAAGTCGCGATCAGCAGTGTGGCCAAGGCGTTCGGAACCGTCAAGGTCCTGCATGAGGTCAGCGTCGATATCGCCGACGGACAGTTCGTCGTGCTGGTCGGCCCTTCAGGATGCGGCAAGTCCACGCTGCTGAGGATGGTGGCCGGGCTGGAGACCGTTTCCGGCGGCACGATCTCGATCGGCGAGCGCGTCGTCAACAACCTGCCGCCGGCCAAGCGCGACATCGCCATGGTGTTCCAGAATTACGCGCTCTATCCGCACAAGACGGTGGAGCAGAACATGGCCTTCGCGCTGAAGCTGCGCGGCACCGATCCAGCCGTCGTCGCCGAGCGGGTCAAGCGCGCCGCCGACATCCTCGACCTCGCGCCCTATCTCAAGCGCTACCCGCGCCAGCTTTCGGGCGGCCAGCGCCAGCGCGTCGCCATGGGCCGCGCCATCGTGCGCAATCCGCAAGTGTTTCTGTTCGACGAGCCGCTCTCCAACCTCGACGCCAAGCTGCGCGTGCAGATGCGCACCGAGATCAAGGAGCTCCACCAGCGGCTGAAGACCACGACGATCTATGTCACCCACGACCAGATCGAGGCCATGACCATGGCCGACAAGATCGTCGTGATGCGCGACGGCCGCATCGAGCAGGTCGGCGCGCCGCTGGAACTGTTTGACCGGCCCGCCAATCTGTTTGTCGCCGGCTTTATCGGCTCGCCGGCGATGAACCTGCTCAAGGGGAC
>NZ_RZSB01000993.1:0-1822 GCF_004023285.1 Mesorhizobium sp. M2A.F.Ca.ET.067.02.1.1 | reverse complement strand
GCGCGGCGAGCCGCTGTGGCAGCCGCCGGGGCCGAACGGCTTTTCCGACAGCACCGACGCCTGGGCGTCGGCCGAAGGCATGAAGACGCGTCTCGATATGGCCTGGCAAGCCGCGCGGCAGGCCGACGACATCGGCAATCCCGACGAGATGCTTTCCAGCCTTCTCGGCGCCTCGGTCTCTTCGGAGACGCGAGAGGCGATCGCTCGCGCCGAATCAAGGCAGCAGGGCCTCGCGCTGCTGTTGATGGCGCCCGAGTTCCAACGCCGATGATCAGTATGGAGACGCGGCCATGAGCCTTCTTTGCGAAACCCCAAGCCTGTCCCGCCGCGCGATGCTGATGACCGGCGGGGCGCTGTTTGCCTGGGCTTTCCTGCCGCGCTTCGCACGCGCGGCCGACAGCCGCGACCCGCGCCTGATCGTCATCGTGCTGCGCGGCGCGCTGGATGGGCTGTCGACGGTCGGGCCGATCGGCGATCCGGACTATGCCGGCCTGCATTGCGATATCGCGCTTTCGCTTTCAGGCGCCAACCCGGCAATGCCGCTCGACGGTTTCTTTGCCGTCAGCCCGGCAATGCCGGTGTTTGCGCGCCTGTTCAAGGCGGGCCAAGCGGCGGTCGTGCACGCCGCTGCGACCGGCTATCGCGACCGCTCGCATTTCGACGGCCAGGACGTGCTGGAAAGCGGCCTTCCCGGTCCCGGCAATGTCACCACCGGCTGGCTCAACCGGGCTTTGGCCAGCCTGCCGGCGGGTGACAGAATCGCGAAGGCCGGCGGACTCGCGGTCGGGCCGTCGACGCCGCTGGTGATCCGTGGCGTAGCACCCGTGCTCGGCTGGGCGCCACAGGCGCTGCCGACCCCCGGCGACGCCTTGGCCGAACGCGTGCTCGACCTCTACAACCATCGTGACCCGCTGCTGGCTGCTGCCCTGCAGAAAGGTCTCGACGCCGATCGCATGGCGATGGGCGATCAGCTTGACGGCAAGACGATGAAGCCGAAGGGCGGCCTCGACAATGCCGCCGGCATGCGCCAGTCGGCGCAAGGTGCCGCAAGGCTGATGGCGGCCGATGACGGGCCGCGCATCGCGGCTTTGGCCTTCGACGGCTGGGACACGCATGTCAACGAAGGCGGCGCGACGGGGCGGCTCGCCAACCTGCTCGGCGGCCTCGACGGCGCCTTCGAGGAATTCGAGAAAGGGCTCGGCGCGCGCTGGCAGGACACGGCGGTCGTCGCGATCACCGAGTTCGGCCGTACGGCGCGCATCAACGGCACGGTCGGCACCGACCAGGCACCGGCACGGTGGTGCTGCTCGCCGGCGGCGCGATCAGGGGCGGCCGCGTCATTGCCGACTGGCCGGGACTGAAGCCGGCGCAGCTCTATGAAGGCCGCGACCTCGCGCCGACCAGCGATGTGCGCGCGGTGCTGAAGGGGCTGCTGGCGGATCAGTTCGGGCTTTCGGCGGCAGTGCTTGGCGACAAGGTGTTTCCGGAGTCGGCGGCGGTGAAGCCGATGCGGGATCTGGTGGCGTGAGCCTGGGTTTGCCGGTCAGAGATGGCTTCGGCGCCCTCTCAGTTCGTCATCCACGGGCGGAGCGGGAGCGAAGCGGACGCGGAGACCCGAGGATCCATTCCGTTACCTTCACCGAAGGGCGCGGCGGAGCAGAATTCTGAACCGTCGCAACGCCTCAACGTAACGGAATGGCAACTGTGTTCACGCGAATGCGGTTTTGTCGCGCATGATGGCGTTGAGGACGACCAGGAGCTTCCTTGCGACGGCGATGATGGCGAGTTTCTTGGACCCTGAGCGGGCAGCAAGTGCGGTATA
>NZ_RZSB01000992.1:0-1823 GCF_004023285.1 Mesorhizobium sp. M2A.F.Ca.ET.067.02.1.1 | reverse complement strand
GGTGCCCGGCTATCAGCTGCGCCTCAGCAGCGGCTACGCCATTCAGGGCCATGGACTGTGTCCGCATCGCACGGTGGCGCAGAACATCGCCACTGTGCCGCTGCTGCTCGGCTGGGACAGGGATCGGATCAAGGCGCGTGTCGACGAGCTGATGACGCTTTACCAGCTCGATCCACAGGCCTACGGCCCGCGTTACCCGCACGAGCTTTCCGGCGGCCAGCAGCAGCGTGTCGGCGTGGCCCGCGCTCTGGCCGCCGAGCCAAACGTGCTTTTGATGGACGAGCCCTTCGGCGCGTTGGACCCGATCATCCGCACCAAGGCGCAGGAGGATCTGCTGGCGATCCAGAAGCGTTTCGGCACCACCATCATCCTCGTCACCCACGACATGGAAGAGGCGGTGCATCTGGGCGACAAGATCGCCGTCATGGATGCCGGCAAGCTGGTGCAATATGCCAAACCGGCGGAGATTCTGGCCAGGCCGGCGAGCGGCTTCGTCGAGACATTGGTCGGCGCCAGCGAAAGGCCGTTCCGGCTGCTGTCGCTCGGGCCTGTGCGCGATGCGGTGGAGCCGGGCGGCGCGGAAGGCGAGGCGATCCCCGGTGAGGCCACGCAGCGCGACGCGCTTGCCGAGCTTCTGTGGTCGGGGCGGCCCGCGCTGCCGGTAAAAGGCGCGGACGGCAGGCTCATTGGCCGCGTCACCGTCGAGGGCCTGGTGAAACGCGCGGCGAGGCCGCAATGAAAGCCTGGCTGCCCGCGCTGCTGAGGCTGGCTGTCCTGGCGCTGCTGGTGGTCTTCATCATCAGCCCGGGCTGGTTCGAGCCGCTGTTGAAACCCCTGACCGAGAATGGCGCGCCGGCGATCTACAACCAGGGCAGCCTGCTGACGCTGACCCTGCAGCACCTGCGGACCGTCCTTGTCGCGACGGTCGCGGCAACGATTGTCGCGGTGGCTTTAGCCATCCTGGTCACCAGACCGGCAGGCGCAGAGTTCCTGCCCTTGTCGCGCAGCCTGGTCAATATCGGCCAGACCTTTCCGCCGGTTGCCGTGCTGGCGCTTGCGGTACCCGCCGTCGGCTTCGGCGAGAAGCCGACGCTGATCGCGCTCTTCCTCTATGGGCTGCTGCCGATCTTCGAGAATGCGCTGACCGCGCTGACCACGCTGCCGGGCAATGTGATGGAAGCGGCGCGCGGGGCCGGCATGACCGGCTGGCAAAGGCTGATGAAGGTCGAGTTGCCGCTCAGCGCCCCTGTTATTCTGGGCGGCATCCGGCTGTCGGTCGTCATCAGCCTCGCCACCGCGACGATCGGCTCAACGGTTGCCGCCAAGACGCTGGGCGAGGTGATCATCGCCGGCCTGATCTCGAACAACCTTGCCTTCGTGCTGCAGGGCGGTCTCATCGTCGCCGCGCTTGCCGTGCTGATCTATGACGGTCTGTCTGCCATAGAGCGCTACGCCGCGCGGCGCATGGGGCAGGGGGCGGAGTAGAGATGTTCAGACATCTGTTTCGCTGATTTTCGCCATCTTCAGAAGATGGCGCACGAGACCCGTCTTGAGGGGCTTGTTGCCATGTATTGGGATAGAGAGACGCATAATGCTTCCCTCTTTTCCATAAATATGATGGCTGCCTGCTATTCGCAGAAGTCGTCAGCCTCGCCGCTCAATGCCCCTGGCCAGATCCTTGCCCGAAATGGATTTCAAACTGCGATTTCCACCACCTTGCCGGGAACTGAAGTGACCGAAGACGGCAGATCTACCGAAAGGCAGCCTTCAATTGCCTCACGCAGATTTGCCATGAGTTCGTCCAGGGTTTTTCCTTCGGTTGC
>NZ_RZSB01000991.1:0-1827 GCF_004023285.1 Mesorhizobium sp. M2A.F.Ca.ET.067.02.1.1 | reverse complement strand
AGGTAATATTCCTCGCGATAGACGAACAGCACCACGTCGGCGTCCTGCTCGATCGAGCCGGATTCACGCAGGTCAGAGAGTTGCGGTCGCTTGTCGTCGCGGCTTTCGACCTGGCGCGACAGCTGCGACAGCGCGATGATCGGCACGCCGAGCTCCTTGGCCAGCGCCTTGAGGCCCGTGGTGATTTCGGTGATTTCCTGCACGCGGTTCTGCGAGGCGCGTGCGCTCGATCCCTGCATAAGCTGGATATAGTCGATGACGATGAGGTCGAGGCCGCGCTGGCGCTTCAGGCGCCGCGCCCGGGCGGAAAGCTGCGCGATCGAAATGCCGCCGGTCTGGTCGATGAACAGCGGGATCTTCTGCATCGTCTGCGAGCAGGCGACCAGCTTTTCGAAATCCATCTCGGTGATCTCGCCGCGGCGGATTTTTGACGACGAGATCTCGGTCTGCTCGGAGATGATGCGGGTGGCGAGCTGCTCCGACGACATTTCCAGCGAGAAGAAGCCGACGACGCCGCCATTGGCGGCTTTGAACGTGCCGTCGGCCTGCTGCGCCGGGACGTAGGCCTCGGCGATGTTGAAGGCGATGTTGGTGGCCAAGGAGGTCTTGCCCATGCCCGGGCGTCCGGCCAGCACGATAAGGTCGGAAGGCTGCAGGCCGCCCATGCGGCGATCGAGGTCGCGCAGACCGGTCGAGATGCCGGAGAGGTGGCCGTCCCGCATATAGGCGGCATTGGCCATATCGACGGCGGTCTTGACCGCATCGTTGAAGCTTTCGAAGCCGCCGTCGTAGCGGCCGGTTTCGGCGAGCTCGAACAGCCGGCGCTCGGCGTCCTCGATCTGCTCGGACGGCGACATGTCGACCGGCGCGTCATAGGCGATGTTGACCATGTCCTCGCCGACGGTGATCAGCGCGCGGCGCGTCGCAAGGTCGTAGATGGCGCGGCCATAGTCGGTGGCGTTGACGACGGTGACGGCCTCGACGGCGAGCCGCACCACATATTGCGCCACCGTCATGTCGCCGACCTTCTCGTCGGCCGGAAGGAAGGTCTTCAGCGTGATCGGCGTCGCGATCTTGCCCATGCGGATGAGTTCGGACGCGACTTCGAAGATGCGGCGGTGCAGCGGCTCGTAGAAATGCGCCGGCTTGAGGAAATCCGAGACCCTGTAGAAGGCGTCGTTGTTGACGAGAATAGCGCCCAGCAACGCCTGCTCGGCCTCGATGTTGTTCGGTGCCTCGCGATAGAGCGGCGTTTCCGCCGCGCCGAATTTCAGTGCCGCCTCTGCCATAATGTCCCCGATTTCGATCCCGCCTTCCTCGATACCAGAACGGGAAGATTCGATGCTGACCTTTCTGCAACAGTACGATTCTGACTGACCTTGATACTCGCGATTCACAGCCAAAATTTTCTGGTGGAAAGAATCGTCATTGACTCGAATCGAAGAGGGTGAAGATAACGCTTCGAACGAGAACAAAACAAGAAAATTCCTATCGCAGCGTGTCGCCCCAATCCGCGCGCCGGGCCGTCTTGAAGACGGCGCCGTCGCGCTTGCTGAACAGTTGCTCGCCGGCGCTGCCGTCCGGCTGGCAGAGTTTCAGCACCACCTTGCCGGAGCCGCCTTTCGGCGGCGCCAGCACCCGCGCGGCGCGCGCCGGCGCCGGCTGCCGGGAGGCGGCGAGATAGATGAACTTCTCGTCCTCCCACGGCACGTCGGCTTCCTTGACCAGGCGATGCAGGCGCGAGCGGGCGACGCGGCGCGAGAAATGGCACCAGTCGGGCGGCGTGATCGGGCAGGGCGCCGCGTGGGGACAGGGCGCCAGCATATG
>NZ_RZSB01000990.1:0-1837 GCF_004023285.1 Mesorhizobium sp. M2A.F.Ca.ET.067.02.1.1 | reverse complement strand
GACCCGACAGGCGTTTGAGGATCAGTTCCTCGGCTTCGAAGCCGAGAATGACGGAAACGTCTCCGCCCGGGTCGAGAAACGGCATCTTCAGCAGAAGCGGGAAATCGAAATTCGGATTTCTCGCGCGCCATAGCGTTGCCATGGCGCCGGATTGAAGCCGCTCGACGAGCTCGAAACCATCGATGCTTGCCCCTGCCTCGAACTTCTGCATCCATCGCCTCCAGGTTGACTAGCGGCCGATCTTCAAGCGCATGCCGAGCCACCCGGGCAAGCCTGACGCCTGAATCTTGCGGGCGGTTTCTTCATGATCGTAAGGAACGCGCACCATCGTCACCTCGCGCCGTTCCGTGTCGAGAAGCGCGAAGCAGGCGGCCGGGTTGCCGTCACGCGGCTGGCCGACCGCCCCGACGATGACAAGATGCCGCCTAAGCTCGGACAAGGGCGCCCCTACATTGTCCAGCGGCCGAAAATGAACCGGCCGGCTGCCGGGCAAAGCGTAGTAGATGGCTGGAATGTGGGTATGGCCACAGAAGATGAAGCGGGCATCGCTTGACGACAGGCAGCGTTCTGCCGCGTCGACGTCCCGTATATACAGCCATTTTTCCGGCCGTTCCGCGCTGGCGTGCACATACAGCCGGTCTTCGGACCGGAGCGAAAGCGGCAGCTGCGCGAGAAAGTCGAGATGCTCCTGGGCGAGCCGTTCGCGGGTCCACTCGATGGCGGCCCGCGCGTTCTCCGTCATGTCGGTCCGGCCCAAGGCCGCCGCTTCATCGTGGTTGCCCTTGATGCAGAACGCGCCGCCCTCCACCAGATCGGCGGCTTTCTCGACCACATAGACAGGATCGGGCCCGTAGCCGACCAGATCGCCAAGCAGAACCAGCTGGTCCGGCGCCTGCTTCCGAACGACCTCGAGGACTGCGTCGAACGCCTCACGGTTGGCATGGATGTCAGACAGGATCGCGATGCGCATTCAACCTTGTCCCGGGAAGCGGGCAACATAGCAAGGCGACGGCTGCAAGGAATTTGATCCGGCTCAATGCCCCTGCGCGAGCTTACGGCGGAGATTCCCCCCAATGCGGTCACCTTGTCGACTTCCACGACATTGCCTGCAGATCGCTGTCCACCCTCTCACGCACGCTGAAACCAGGCTGCAGCTTAGGCGCGAACGGTCTTACGGGTCGGCCCGCATACATCACGCGAACGCGCGGCACGCCCTCGTTGCGGCGGCCTTCGAGGCCATCCACGGCCAAAAGCCTTTGCATCGCCATTATGGCTTGGCATTCGCTTTCGGATCGACTAGATGAGCCCCGCGCCTGTTTGCCTAGACGGCTAGCGGGTGCGGGGAAGGGTTGCCCGCCGGTTGAAGGCACACCACATATCCGTCAAGGACTTCCCATGGGAGCATCTCCCCAACCCGCGCGGCAAAACCGGCCGGCGCGAGATGTCAAGGACGGAGAGGTGGCCGAGTGGTTGAAGGCGCACGCCTGGAAAGTGTGTTTACGGGAAACCGTAACGCGGGTTCGAATCCCGCTCTCTCCGCCAGAATTTTCCTAATAAATCAATGATTTCATACACTTATATCATTATTGAAGTGCTTCAAGATCGAAGCGACCTTAATCTGCGTAACAAACCGCCAAGAATCCGCTCAGTCCGCCACAGCGTCGCTCAACGTCGAGGTGGTCAGCATCCTATTCGGGGCCGCAAGCAGACGTCAGCTTGCGGCCGCAGGCTTTCGAGGGCGGAAGCCGAAGAAGATCTTGTATATCGCACGGCCTCACGGCGTGCGGGCAACGTGCGAGCGCGGGCAGGGTTAGATCCTAACCAATGCGACGCGGCA
>NZ_RZSB01000098.1:0-11900 GCF_004023285.1 Mesorhizobium sp. M2A.F.Ca.ET.067.02.1.1 | reverse complement strand
GCGGCATCGCGGCCCTGCAACGGTTCTTTCCCGAAGTGCCGGCCGAAAGCGGCTTTGCCTATGTGGTCATTCAACATCTCGATGCCGAGCACGAAAGCGTTCTCGCCAGCATCATCCAGCGGTCGACCTCGATCGAGACGCTGACGGCGGCCGAAGACATGGAGATCGAGCCCGACAAGATCTACGTCACGCCGCCCGGTGTATCGGTGACGGTGCGTGGCCAGCATTTCCATATGGCCAAAATGGCCACGACGCGCGCCAGGCGCACGCCGATCGACGATTTCTTCACCTCGCTGGCGCAGGAGCAGTCGGAGAACGCGGCGGGAGTGATCCTGTCCGGCACTGGCAGTGACGGCACCATCGGGCTGAGAGCCATCAAGGAACGCGGCGGCCTGACCTTGGCGCAGGAAAGCGCCGAGTATGACGGCATGATGCGCAGCGCCGTCCAGAGCGGCCTAGTCGACATGGTGCTTCCGGCCGAGGAAATGGCGGGCAAGCTCACCAGCTATTTCCGCCACGCCAACCACACCGATGGCGAGCGCGACCGCCGCAAGCGCGATGTCGCCGAGCAGCTTTCGCGCATCGCGGCGCTGCTTCGCGTGCGCACCGGCCATGATTTCAGCGGCTACAAGGACAACACGATCCTGCGCCGCATCCAGCGCCGGATGCAGGTGCTGCAGATCGACGACCCGATCGCCTTTTACGAGCGGCTGCGCGACGAGCCGCAGCAGGTCGATCTGCTCTTCCAGGACCTGCTGATCGGCGTCACCAGCTTCTTTCGCGACGAGCACGCCTTCGATGTGCTGGAAAGACTGGTCATTCCCCGGCTCTTCGAGAACCGAAAGCCCGACGAGACGATCCGTGTATGGGTGCCCGGCTGTGCGACGGGCGAAGAGGCCTATTCGATCGCCATGCTCTTAAAGGAGAGCGCTCCGCGGGGCGCCGCCTCGCCCAATCTGCAGATTTTCGCCACCGATATCGACGAGCGTGCGCTGGAGGTGGCCCGCGCCGGGCGCTATCCTGCAACGATCGCCACGGACATAACGCCGAAGCGGCTCAAGGAGTTCTTCTCGCGCGAGGACGGCACTTACCGCGTTTCGGCCGATCTGCGCGAGGTCTGTCTGTTTTCCTCGCACAACCTGTTGCGCGACCCGCCCTTCTCCAAGCTCGACCTGATCACCTGCCGGAACCTCCTGATCTATATGGGCCCGGAACTGCAGGAAAAAATCATTCCGATCTTCCACTACGCTCTGCGCAACAACGGCTATCTCTTTCTCGGATCCTCGGAGAACGTCACGCGGCACGCCCGCCTGTTCTCCACCGTGGACAAGGCGAGCCGCATCTTTCAGAAGCGTGGCGGGATGACCCCGCAGCGGTTGCCCGAATTCCCGCTCGCCGCCGCTGCCAGGCACACCGTGCCGAATACACGGCAGCGGGCGACGAACGGAACCTTGCAGGAAGTGGCGGAGCGTCTTCTCGTCGAGCGATTTGCGCCGGCCTATGTGGTGGTCAACGCCGGTGGCGAATTGATGCATAGTTCGGGCGGTACCGGCAAATATCTTGAGCTCGCCGCGGGCGCCCCCGACCACAACGTCTTTTCCATGGCAAGGCGGGGCCTTCGCATGGATCTGCGCGCGGCGCTCCACAAGGCGGCCAGCACCGGACAGGTGGCGATTCAGAACAAGATCACCGTCGGCACCAATGGCGGCCGGCAGACGATCAGCCTGGCCGTGCAACCGTTGCCCTCCGACGGCTCGGCGGACCCGCTCTACATGCTGGTCTTCCGCGACATCGGCGGCATCAAGGCGGAGTCGGAGGACGAGCCCGTCCAAATGACCGACGATGTCGAAAGCGCCAATGTCAGCCAGCTCGAAAGGGAGCTGAGGGAAACCAAGGAGCGGCTGCAGATTACCACGGAGGAGCTCGAATCCTCCAATGAGGAGCTGAAATCCTCCAACGAGGAACTGTCGTCGATCAACGAGGAGCTGCAGTCGTCCAACGAGGAACTGGAAACCTCGAAGGAGGAGCTGCAGTCGATCAATGAGGAACTGCAGACGGTCAATGCCGAGCTCAACATTCGCGTCGACGAGCTCAGCCGCGCCAACAACGACATGGCCAACCTGCTCGAAAGCACGCAGATCGCCACCGTGTTTCTCGACCGCGACCTCTGCATCAAGAGCTTCACGCCGACCGCCCGCGACCTTTTCCGCCTGGTCGAGAGCGATGTCGGTCGGCCGCTGGCGCATGTGCGGCCGCGCTTCCCCGCTGACGGGCTGCAGGCCGACATGGAGCAGGTGCTGCTGAGGCTTGGCACGATCGAGCGGCAGGTCGAAGGTACCGACAGCGGCCGGCGCTACATCATGCGCGTCCTGCCCTATCGCACCGTCGACAACCTGATTGCCGGCGTCGTCGTCACCTTTGTCGATGTCACGCAGATCGCGCGGGCAGAGGAAAAGATCGGCGTGCTCTCGCACGACCTGCGCAACCGCGTCGAAAGCCTCGAGACCCTGCTCGACCTGGTGCCGGTCGGCATCTTCATCGCCGAAGACGGCGACGGCGCGGAGATCCGCGCCAACCGCCGCGCGGTGGAACTCATGGGGCAGCGCTCCACCGGCGACAAGCTCATTTCAGTTCCCGCCGTCCTGCCGCTGACGCTCAACGGCGTTAAGGTGGATGCTGAAGAGCAGCCTCTGCGAAAGGCGATTCGCACCGGAAAACCTATCCCCGGCTACGAAGCGCAAATCCTGCACGAGAATGGTTCGGGCATCGACGTGATGATGTCGGCCAACCCGCTTTTCGACGAAAACGGCAAGGTGCGCGGCGCCATCGCGACCCTTGTCGACATATCGAGCCACAAGGAGGCAGAGCGCAGCCAGGAGAGATTGCTGCACGAACTGCAACATCGCGTGAAGAACATCCTGGCCACAGTCACCGCGCTGGCTTCACGCATGGTTGGCACATCGAGTTCAATCGGTGATTTCTTTTCCTCGTTCCAGCAGCGGCTGCAGGCAATGGGCCGAACGCACGAAGTGCTGTCTTCCTACAACTGGCGCGATGCCGATCTCGAGCAGCTGCTGCGGGCGGTTCTAACGCCCTACAGCAGCAAGCTTCGCCAGAACATCGTCATTGACGGAAAATCACTGCAGCTCGGCGCAAGCGTGGCCGCGACACTTGGCATGGTGTTCTTCGAGCTTGCTAGCAATGCGGCGAAATATGGGGCGCTCTCGACCGAGGACGGCCGCGTCGAAGTGGCCTGGAGAACCGACAAATCGGGTGTGCTGTCAATCGGATGGAAGGAAATCGGCGGGCCTGCCGTAGACGAGCCGACGCGACTGAATTTCGGAACAAGCTTTATCAAGCAAAGTTTAGAGTATGAGCTTGGGGGGAAGGTCGACCTGCGGTTCGAGCCCTCCGGGCTTGAGTGCGACATCCAGATACCGTTGGCACCCGCCACGGACCGCTGACATCCTCGCGCTGGGTACCGGGAATGAACACGAATACACTCTTGTCCGACCTTAAAGTCCTGGTGGTTGAGGACGTGTTCATGCTTGCGCAGGACTTGGCCGACCAGTTGAGCGGTGCCGGATGCACCGTGGTCGGACCGGTGCCCACGGTTCAACAAGCGCTGGATCAAGCGGACAGTATCGCCCTGGATGGTGCCGTGCTGGACGTGAATCTTCGCGGCGAGCGAAGCTTTCCTTTGGCCGAGCATCTGGCGCGTGGCGGCGTGCCTTTCATTTTCCTTACCGGATATGACAGCGCCACCGTCTTCCCCGATCAATTCAGGGACGCGCAGAAGCTAGCCAAGCCCGTCGACTACAAGATGCTGATCGAGGCGGTGTCGCGGTTCCGCAAAGGTGATGCCGCGTCGGGCTGAAGTCCAGCTTGGGCTCATTGAATTGGCCTGATCTATTGCTCGGCGCGATCCCCTACCAATTGGCTCGCCAGTTCGACCAGATGCCGGATCGGCGCCGGCTTGGGCACATAAGGCGCGCCGTGGAAGATCGGCGACTGGAACTCCGGATCGTAGCCCGAATGGACGACGAAAGGCACGCCCGCTTCCTTGAGGCGGGCGGCGGTGACACCGCGCTGGCCATCGAGCAGTTGGATATCGATAATGGCAAGGTCCGGCCTGTGATCGTCCAGCCAAGTCGCGGCTGCCCGCTCGGACGCTACGCAGGCCGCCTCGAAACCTCGCTCCTTCAGGCCATTCGCCACGTCCGACGCAATCAGATATTCGTCTTCAATGATCAGTGCCAAGGGCGTTGCCATGGCGACCTCCTATGACAGGCGCATTTCTGCCGGACGCACGACTGATCGTACTCCGCCGGCCAGGGAAACGCACCACGCTTTGCTTCGGAGCGGTTTCGAGCTCCCCAACAGGATTTGGACCGGCCTGGTTCAACCCCGTCTCCTGCTGAAGTTCAATCACGTCGGGGTGGGACAAGGCCGCGCGGGCATCAAGCAGGCGAAGGAACTCAGGTCTCAGCCCGTCGCCTCGTGAACTCGCAAGCGCATGCAGTGACATGAGGGAACGCATCATATTACCTTTCACAGATGCCGCCTCCCTCACATTGCGGCGGTTGCCCTTTCCTGCCTTGCTTCTTCGAAATCGACGGACACGACGACAGCGCCGTCGCCGCCACGAACCCGAACCGCCCAGCCGTCCTGAAAGGGTTCGGCCGCATCGTCGAGCAGATCGATCGCCGACCGCAACGCTTCGTCATGAACGGCTTCCAGGTTGGGCAAGTCCACGCCTTCGAGCCGCCTCACATTGCCACCCTCGCGATATTCGAATGTGTAGGGACCCTCACCTGTATCGCTTTGCCGCTGGATGCCGGGCCGGCCGCCATCTGCGTTCCCCTGCGAGCGGTCTTGTGCAGGCAGGCCGCCGAAAGCCGCGCACTGAACCATCAACTCTTTGGCGCGATCAACAAGGGCGCCGTGGTCAAGCAACGGATTGGACACGACCATCGTGACAGCGATGTTTTCGCCGCCCTCGCCGACAAATTCGACCGTCACAGTTCCGGGACTGGCATGTATCGCTGTGTCGAGAACTTGCATTCCTGCCTCTTTCTCTTGGTGTTGAGAATACAAAGCTGCCCTGCTCCGGAAAGTTCCCTCCGAGTTTCAAGAAGGCGCGGTTGGAACAGCGGGGCCGGATGAAGGTTTGGGAACAAAGGAGGCGCCGAATGTCACCCAACCCACGCACACCGGCCGAGGCCCGCGGCGAAATCCAGGCCGGCAGGACGCAGGACAAGACACCCGGATTCGACCCGGCGGCGGCACCGCAGGAAGCAGACGCCGAAGCCGGTGCTGTCTCGACGTCCGCCGCGCCGGCCGAGCCGCGCAAACCGAACTTCACCAACCAGTCGAGCTTTGCCCACGCGATGCGACCGCCGGAGAACGCGCCACACCTCGAGCCGAGCAGGAACGGGCCGGTCCTGGTCATCGTGGCGCTGGTTGTCCTGGCCGCGGTCGCCTTTCTGCTCGCCGCGGCCCTGCACTAGCCATGGAAGGAACATCATTCGCCGTCCCAGGTTTGATAACGCAGGAGGTTATTGCGATGCCGAGCTTGAGAAGTCTGTTTCGCCATCTGTGGCGCTGGAAAGCACAGCCTGCGACCGACCCCTCTCCAGTGGATGCCATTGTGCGGCTGCTGCGCGACGCCGAGAAGCAGCGCGGATCCCGCCGTTCGGAATGACCGCATATTGACGGTTATGTCTCCGGTGGATCGAGCGATCGCCGGAGTCACTCCTCGTCAAAGATATGCTCGTGGATGATACCGAGGATCTGCAGCTTCACTGTTTCCCGCGCCTCGGGTTTCGCGAAGGCCATCAGCAGATCGACCGTCTCCTCCACCCGCCGCGGCAGGTCGCGCTCGGATCGCTCAGATAGCTGCCATGGGCATAGAGGTTTTCGGTCAGCTTCTTGTTCAGGTCGGAAAAGAGTCCCATGGCGATTGCTCCTTGCCGATCCAACAGCCAGAGCGCCCACGCGGTTCCCTCGGCCGAAGGCATTGCAGTTTCATCGTGCGGAATCCTCCGATCCCAAGGAACATTCGGTCCAACCGGATGTTCGGCCGAACCACTCAGGAGGATCGAATGGGAAACGGGAAACTGGCGGTCGTCACCGGTGCCTCGAGCGGCATCGGCAGGGAGCTCGCGAAACTCTGCGCCAAGGACGGCTACGATCTGGTCATCGTCGCCGATGAGCCGGCCATCGAGCAGGCCGCGGAGGCGCTCCGATCGCACGGCGTCTCGGTCGATGCGGTGGAGGCCGACCTTGCACGCGAGAATGGCGCCGACAAATTGATCGCCGAGATCGGCGACCGCGACATCGATCTCCTGTTCCTCAACGCGGGGCGCGGCCTGGGCCGGGGCTTTGTCGACCAGGATTGGAACGAGGCACGCCGCGTCATCGACACCAACATCACCGGCACGGTCTATTTGGCCCATCGGCTTGGCCGCAAGATGGTCGGACGCGGTCGCGGCCGGATCCTGTTCACAGGCTCGATCGCCGGCTTCACGCCAGGCACATTCCAGGCGGTCTACAACGGCACCAAGGCCTTCATCGATTCCTTCGCCATCGCGCTGCGTCACGAGCTGAAGGACAGCGGCGTGAGCGTCACCGTTCTGATGCCGGGCGCCACGCAGACGCGCTTCTTCGAGCGCGCCGACATGATGGATACCGAGATCGGGGTGCAAGAGAAGGACAATCCCGCCGATGTGGCCAGGGACGGCTACGACGCCTTGATGGCCGGCGAGGAGCAAGTGGTCAGCGGCTGGAAGAACAAGATGCAGGCCGCCGCCGCCCATGTCACACCGGCCGGCACTCTGGCCGAACAGCACCGCAACATGGCCGAACCGGGTTCGGCGAAGAATGGCTGAAAACGCGGGCTCTGATCCGGGAACATTCCCGCCCAGCGCCAGTTCGGTCCGTAGCCCGCTAAGCATCGACAACCCAAAGGAACAACCGATGAAAGCCCTGACCTGGCATGGCAAAGGCGACATTCGTTGCGACCAGGTCGCCGACCCGGTGATCGAGAACGATCGCGACATCATCATCAAGGTCACGTGCTGCGCCATATGCGGCTCGGACCTGCATCTGATGGACGGCTACATGCCGACGATGAAATCGGGCGACGTGCTGGGCCACGAGACCATGGGCGAAGTGGTGGAAGTCGGCCGCGCTCACACGAAGTTCAAGAAGGGCGATCGCGTCGTGGTCCCCTTCAACATCTCCTGCGGCGAGTGCTGGTTCTGTCGCAACGGCCTGTTCTCGCTCTGCGACCGCTCGAACCCCAACGCCGAGCAGGCCGCCAAGGTGATGGGCCAGTCGCCCGCGGGCCTGTTCGGCTATTCGCATCTGGTCGGCGGCTATTGGGGAGGACAGGCCGAGTATCTGCGCGTGCCCTTTGCCGATGTCGGCCCGATCAAGGTGCCTGACGGCATGGATGACGAGCAGGTGCTGTTCCTGTCCGATATCTTCCCCACCGGCTACATGGCGGCCGAGAACGCCGGGATCCAGGAAGGCGACACTGTCGCCATCTGGGGCTGCGGGCCGGTCGGGCAGTTCGCCATCCAGAGCGCCTGGATGCTCGGCGCGGGCCGCGTCATCGCCATAGACAAAGTGCCGGAACGGCTCGCCATGGCGCGGGACTACGGCAAAGCGGAGACCCTCGATTTCAGCAATTCCGATATTTACGATGCCCTCATGGCCATGACCGACGGTCGCGGCCCTGACAGTTGCATAGACTGCGTCGGCACCGAGGCCGATGCCACCGCAACGTCCGATTCCATGCTCGATAAGGCCAAAGCCACCGTCTATCTCGGCACCGACCGGCCGCATGTGCTGCGCGAGGCGATCTATTGCTGCCGCAAGGGCGGCACGATCTCGGTGCCCGGCGTCTATATCGGCCTGGTGGATCACATTCCGTTCGGCGCGGCGATGAACAAGGGGCTGACTTTCCGCATGGGCCAGACCCATACCCACCGCTATCTCGAGCCGCTGCTGCAGAAGGTGCTAAGCGGCGAGATCGACCCGTCCTTCGTCATCACCCACCGCGCGGGCCTGGAGGAAGGACCGGATCTCTACAAGACATTCCGCGACAAGCAGGACGGCTGCATCAAGGTGGTGATGCGCCCGCACGGCTGATCGCGCGCATAGCGAACGGCTGAACGAGGAAAGGTTCGAAAATGGCTGAACCGAAAGACACGTCCAAGCCTGCGGTGAAATCGCCCGATCCCGGTGGGCTTCCGCATCCGCATCGCGATGCGCAGGACCGCGATGCGGGCGCGAGACCGACTGCCCCAAAGACCTCAGGCGCACGGGAGCCCTCGACCTCGCCGCTCGACAATCCTGTTGCAAACCGCAACGCCGGCCGACGGCGCCAGACCGGGCCGACACCCAGGCCGACGGACAAGCCGCTCGATTGAGCGGCACGAACAAATGCGGCAGCCTGACCGCCTGCCGCGGCGCCGTTGCAGGGCCTCCTCTCCCTCCAACGGCGCGACGACGCCAGCTTCTCGACCCACTAGAGCGTTTCGCCGTTTCACGGAAACGGCGAGCCGCTCTATCTCTTTGTTTTGACGCAATTCCGAACGGAAAACCGCTGACACTTTTCCTGGAATTGCTCTAGTCCTTCTGGCTGCGCTCGACGAATTTGTTGAAGCGGCTCGTTCCTCCGCCGCCGGCTTCATCCTGATGCAGGAAGGCTAGGTCGTTCTCGTCGAAAATGCGGAAGAATTCGTCCCACTCGATCGGTTCCAGCGTGTCTTCGGGCTCGCCGAAATCGATGCGCAGAATGCCGCCCTTGCCTTTCGTGCGAACGACGGCCGGCTGACCATCGCGTTCTTCCACCCATTTCCGGATCTCGTCGTGATTGGTGGTCGTCTTGGCCTCGGACATGGATTTCCCTTTCTCGCAGCGGGGATTGGTGAGCGGCCCTAACAGCAGCCAAAGGGCAATGTTCCACCGGGTTGCACAGCCCTTGTCTGGGCTGCGTGACCTCCCGCGGCGGGAACTTTGTTGATGCAGGGAACAAACCTTTTACCGCGCAGTTCGGGGCGCCGAAGCAAAATCCGCAAGGGAGTCATCGTGAAACGAGTATTGGTTACGGGAGGTTGCGGCTTCATCGGCCGCCACGTCGCCCAGGAGCTCGCCGACCATGGTTATCGCGTGCGCCTGCTCGATGCGCTTGTCGACCAGGTGCACGGTGCCGAAGCCATCAACCTTCCCACCGGAGCCGAGCTGATCAAGGGCGACGTGCGCGATCGCGATGCGGTCGCCGAGGCCGTTTCGGATATCGACGCGGTCATCCACCTGGCGGCCGAGGTCGGCGTCGGCCAATCCATGTACGAGATCGCCCGCTATGTCGGCACCAACGACCTCGGCACGGCGGTGCTGCTCGAGGCACTCATCAAGCATCCGGTCGAACGGATCGTCGTGGCATCCTCCATGAGCATCTATGGCGAAGGCCTCTACCGGACTGCGGACGGCGAGCGGATCGATAATGCCCGACGCAAGCACGCTGACATCAAGGACGGCCTGTGGGATCTCAGATCGGCATCGGGCGAGGCCCTGTCGCCGATTCCCACCGACGAGGAGAAGCGGCCGGATCTCGCCTCGATCTACGCGCTGACCAAATACGCGCAGGAGCGCGCGGTGCTGATCTTCGGCCAGGCCTATGGCATCGATGCGGTGGCGCTGCGCCTCTTCAACGTCTTCGGCGCCGGACAGGCGCTTTCCAATCCCTATACCGGTGTTCTCGCCAACTTCGCCTCGCGTCTCGCCAACGGCAAGCGGCCGACGATCTTCGAGGACGGCGAGCAGAAGCGCGACTTCGTGCATGTGCGCGACGTCGCCACCGCTTTCCGGCTTGCTCTGGAACAGCGCCAGGCCGCCGGCCATGCCATCAATATCGGCAGCGGCCACGCTTATTCGATCAGCGACGTAGCCCGCCTGCTTGCCAGGGCGATGGGTATTCCCAAGCGCCCGCCCGAAATTCTCGGCAAGGCGCGTTCCGGCGACATCCGCAACTGCTTCGCCGACATTGCCAAGGCGCGCGAGCTGCTCGGCTTCGAGCCGAAGCATCGACTGGAAAATTCGCTCGGCGAATTCGCCGCCTGGGTTCGCAACAGCGTCGTCATCGACCGGGGCGCCGACATGCGGCGCGAGCTGGAAGAGCGGGGATTGGTCTCATGACCCAGACGCACCGCCACGCCCGACAGGCGCCCGTGGCCGTTATCGGCGGCAGCGGCTTCATCGGCTCCAATCTCGCCGACAGCCTGCTCTCCGACGGGGAAACAGTGCTGGTCGTCGACAATCTCAGCCGTCCAGGCGTCGAGCAGAATCTCGATTGGCTGGCGCAAAAGCATGGCGAGCAGCTGACCGTCGAAATCGTCGACATTCGCGATCTGAGCGCGTTGGCCACCGCACTGGCGCCGGCCAAAGCGATTTTCCATCTGGCCGCTCAAACAGCAGTGACGACCAGCCTGAGCGATCCCGCTGAAGACTTCGACATCAATCTCAAAGGGACGTTCAACGTTCTGGAAGTCGCCCGCGGCGCCGGAGCTCCCGTGGTCTTCGCCAGCACCAACAAAGTCTATGGCAGCCTGCCCCAGATCGCGGTTCGGCAAGCCGACGATCGCTATGAACCGCTCGACGAGGAGGTGCGTACGAGCGGCGTCGCTGAGAAGGTGGGCCTTGATTTCTGCACGCCCTATGGCTGCTCGAAGGGCGCGGCGGATCAGTATGTACTCGACTATTCCAAGTCCTATGGCTTGCCGACGGCGGTGCTGCGTATGAGCTGCATCTACGGGCCGCGCCAGTTCGGCACCGAGGACCAGGGCTGGGTCGCGCATTTTCTTCTCAGCGCCCTGTCCGGCCAGCCGATCACCATTTACGGCGACGGCAGGCAGGTGCGCGACATCCTGCATGTGTCCGATGCGGTTGCCGCCTATCGCGGCCTGTTGGCCAGGATCGAGGACCTGAAGGGCCAGGCGTTCAATCTGGGCGGCGGCCCGCGCAATGCGGTCAGCCTGCGCGTGCTGCTGGCGGAGATCGCCGACATGACCGGCAGCGACATCACGATCCGCCACGACCACGAGCGCACCGGCGATCAGCCCTTCTTCGTCGCCGACACGCGCAAGCTGCAAGCCGCGATCGGCTGGCAGGCGCATGTCCCATGGCACGAAGGCATCTGCGATCTTGCCAGCTGGCTGCTGCGGCATCGGCTCCAATCTCGCCCCGAAGCCACGAGGTACGTCGCATGAAAGTCGCCTTGGTCAATCCGTTCTGGACGTATGAGCACAGCATCTATTTCGGCTGCCGCCAGCCGCATCTGCCGCTGGAGCTCGGCTATTCGAAGGCAATGCTGGAAGCCGACGGGCACGACGTCCTGATGCTGGACGGCTTGCTGCAGGGGCTCGACAACGCAGCCCTTGCCGAGCGCGTGGCGTCATTCGCGCCGGACATGACGGTGGTAACCACCGCGCCGACCTATCTGTTCTGGCGCTGCGCGCCCCCGGAACTGCGTGTTCCCGGTGAATTCCTCAACCATCTGGCCGGACGCGGCGGACGCACCGTGGCGGTCGGACCGCACGGCTCGGCGACGCCTGCGCCGACCTTGCGCAAGCTCGGCGTCGATCTCGTCGTGCGCGGCGAATGCGAGGAGATCGTGGCGGAGCTCGCGCGGCAAAGCGACTGGAGCAAGGTCGCGCATACGGCCCGCCTCCAGGGCGAGGGTCTCGCCTGCTATGGCGGCGTTCATGCCAGTTCATTCATCGATCATCCGGCGCTCAGCTGGCCGTCCGACTGGATCGCGGCGCATAGCCACCACCACCATAGGTTCGATACCGTCCAGAAGGGCGCCGGCGCCGAGGTGGAGGCGTCGCGCG
>NZ_RZSB01000989.1:0-1840 GCF_004023285.1 Mesorhizobium sp. M2A.F.Ca.ET.067.02.1.1 | reverse complement strand
CGTCGAGACCCTGGTGCCGATCACCAATCCAACTGTGCATGAACAGGTGCTTGGCCAGATCATGCTGGGCAACATCATGGACAACCAGCAAAGTTTCGAAGTATTGGCTGACGGCACCTCCCGGCGCGTTGCGCTGGAGGAGGGCGAGGAGCCGTTCAACGCGCAGGAATATTTCATGACCAATCCGAGCCTCTCCGGACGGGGTGACGCGCTGAAATCGCATGCGCCCAAGCGCATCGCCCAGTTCAAACGCCGCAAGAAGAACAGCGCCGCGTGATTGCAGTTTCCCAGGGCCGGCTTCAGGACCGGCGGCCACTGTCGATCATCGACATAGGGTCGAACTCGATCCGCCTTGTCGTCTATGAAGGGCTGGCGCGCTCGCCCTCGCTGCTGTTCAACGAAAAGATGCTGGCCGGCCTCGGCCGCGGCATCGTTTCGACGGGCAAGCTCGATCCCGAGGCCGTGACGCGCTCGATGGAGGAGTTCCGCCGCTTCCGCGCGCTGTCGGATCAGGCGGGCGCCGAGCACATGTATGTGCTGGCCACCGCCGCCGCGCGCGAGGCCATCAACGGTCCCGATTTCATCCACCGCGCCGAGGATGTGCTGAAGACCGAGATCCGCGTGCTCACCGGCCGCCAGGAAGCCTATTATTCGGCGCTTGGCGTCATTTCCGGTTTCCATCCGGCCAACGGCATCGCCGGTGACCTCGGCGGCGGCAGCCTCGAGCTGATCGACATCAACCGAGAGGCGATCGGCGACGGCATCACGCTACCGCTCGGCGGCCTGCGCCTGCAGGATATGGCCAAGAACTCGCTGGTGCAGGCGCAGAAGATCGCGCGTCAGGAACTGGCGCGGGCAAAGCTGCTCAAGGGCGGGCAAGGCAGGGTCTTTTATGCCGTCGGCGGCACCTGGCGAAACCTTGCCAGGCTGCATATGGAGATGACCAACTACCCGCTCGGCATCATGCATCACTACGAGATTTCGGCCGACAGCGCGCAGACCTTCCTCAGGCAGGTGGCCAAGGGCGAGGTCGAGAAGGTGAGGGGCATCGAAGGCGTCTCCAAGAACCGCCGCTCGCTGCTGCCCTACGGCGCCGTCGTGCTGCAGGAGATCATGGCGGCGATGCAGCCCTCGAAGATCATCGTCTCGGCGCAAGGCGTGCGCGAGGGTTTTCTCTATTCGCTGCTCGACCCCGAGGAGCAGAAGGCTGACCCGCTGATCTCGGCGGCCGAGGAACTGGCGCTGTTGCGCTCGCGCTCGGTGCACCACGCGCATGACCTTGTCGAATGGACCGGCAAGGCATTCAAGGCCTTCGGCATCGACGAGACGGAAGACGAAACGCGCTACCGCCATGCCGCCTGCCTGCTCGCCGATATCGGATGGCGCGCGCATCCAGAATATCGCGGCAGGCAGTCGCTCAACATCATCGCGCATGCCTCCTTCATCGGCGTCGACCATCCCGGCCGCGCCTATCTGGCCCTGGCCAACGCCTACCGCCATGACGGCATCTTCAACGACGGCATCGCGCCCGAGATCAAGGCGCTGGCGCCGCCGCGCCTTCTGGAACGCGCCCGCGTTCTGGCGGCGATGATGCGCGTGGTCTATCTGCTGACGGCGGCGATGCCGGGCGTCATGCCGCGGCTGAAATGGGAAAGCCGTGGCAACGGCGCGCTGGCGCTGGTGCTGCCAGCCTCGCTTTCCGACCTTTATGGCGAGCGCCCCGCCGGACGGCTGGTGCAACTGGCCCGCATCACCAACCGGCGCCTTGTGTTGGCGGTCGAGGGCGGTCCGAGCGTCTCGGTAAAATAGGATGTTTCGGTGGAATAGGGCTGACTCAGGT
>NZ_RZSB01000988.1:0-1843 GCF_004023285.1 Mesorhizobium sp. M2A.F.Ca.ET.067.02.1.1 | reverse complement strand
GCACCTGGCCGAGGAAGACAAGCGCGACGATGACGGCAGCGGCTTCGAAATAGACCGGCACGGCGCCGTCATGGTCGCGGAACTGATGCGGGAAGATGTCCGGAAACAGGGCGGCGACCACGCTGTAGAGATAGGCAGCGCCCACGCCCAGCGAAATCAGCGTCCACATATTGGGGCTGCGGTTGACAACCGATTCCCAGCCGCGGTGGAAGAACGGAAACGCCGCCCAAAGCACCACCGGGCTCGCCAGCGCCAGCTCTGCCCATGTCTTCGTCCGGCCGTCGATGAGACTTTCCAAGCTGAGGCCCAGCATCGGCGCCATGGCGAAGATCAGGAGAGGAGCGGAAAGCGCCGCGCTGACCCAGAACCGGCGCGTGAAATCGACCAGCTCGGGATTTGGGCCTTCATCGCCGGTCGGCACGCCCATCGGCTCCAGCGCCATGCCGCAGATCGGGCAGGAGCCGGGCTTGTCGCGGATGATTTCAGGGTGCATCGGGCAGGTGTACTGCGTGCCCTTCGGCATCGGCTGCGGCTCGGGCCGGCCGGCGAGGTATTTTGCCGGCTCCGCCTCGAACTTGCCTTGGCAAGCGGCCGAGCAGAAATAGAAGCCCTTGCCATCATGACGCACAAAGTGCCTGGCGCTGGCGCGGTCGACGCTCATGCCGCAGACAGGATCGGTGGCCGTCAGGTAGCTCTCCGGCTCGGCTACGAATTTCGTGCGGCAGCGCTCGCTGCAGAAATGAAAGGTTCGTCCGCCGTGCTCGGCCGTCGGCTTGCCGGCCGCCGGATCGACCGTCATGCCGCAGACAGGATCGCGAATCACAGCTTCGGCCGCTGACGCTGCACCTTTCGCGGAGCAGCAGGATGCGCCATGCGAGTGATGATGGTTGTGGTCGGAATGGGTCATCAGCAATGCCTCGGAATTCTTGAATTGAGGCGGAGGTAGTCCTTCCAGCTACTGGAAGGTCAAGCGCCAGTTTCGACTTTCGGAAATTCTGGTCGTTTGGCCTTGCGCTGCATCAATCGCGCGCCATCGGAAACGCGGACGCCAGCCCCATACACAGCGCGAAGAAAACAGGCTATAGACGCCGCCGAATGGCAAAGATCTCCCTGAAACTCAACGAAATCATCGATGGCGACGCCTTGCGCCGCGACTTGACCGCGCTGACGTCGGCAAGCGCCGGCGACGGTTCGGGACCGGCGGTTCGCACCGCCGTGCTCCAATTGCTCAAAGCCAGGCTGGCGGAGGGGCGCAAGATCGCCGAGGCCATGCTCAAGGAGGATGGCGGCGGCAATGCCTGCGCCGAGCGGCTCTCGCATCTGATGGATGAGCTGATCCGGGCACTCTATGATTTCGCCGCCACCCATGTCTACCGGGTAAAGAACCGTTCGGTGGCCGAGCGCATGGCGGTCGTGGCGGTCGGCGGCTACGGCCGCGGCACGCTGGCTCCGGGCTCCGACATCGACCTCCTGTTCCTGCTGCCCTACAAGCAGACGCCATGGGGCGAGCAGATCGTGGAGTATATGCTCTACATGCTGTGGGACATGGGGCTGAAGGTCGGCCACGCCACCCGCAACATCGAGGACTGCCTGCGGCTGTCGCGCAGCGACATCACCATCCGCACCTCGATTCTCGAGGCGCGTTTCCTGTGGGGCGAACAGAAGCTCTATGAAGAGCTGCTCACCCGCTTCGACCACGAGGTGGTGCGCACGACCGGGCCGGAATATGTGCAGGCCAAGCTTGCCGAGCGCGACGAGCGCCACGCCAAGGCGGGTGAAAGCCGCTATCTGGTCGAGCCCAATGTCAAGGACGGCAAGGGCGGGTTGCGCGACCTGCAGACGC
>NZ_RZSB01000987.1:0-1849 GCF_004023285.1 Mesorhizobium sp. M2A.F.Ca.ET.067.02.1.1 | reverse complement strand
GGGCGGGGAGGGGGGCTTTTCAGAGCCCGGACGCCTTGGTGAGATTGACCCGGAAGCGGTCACGCCGCCGCTGATACCTGTGGGTCATCTCGGCGCTGGTATGGCCGAGTTGCTTCTGCACATAGCGCTCATCGACTTCGGCCGAGGAGGCGAGGCCGGCGCGCAGCGAATGGCCGGCAAAGAGCTTTTCGCGTTCGCCTTCCGGCAGGTCGCCGCGCACGCCGGCCGCAAGCGCGGTCCGCTTGACCAAGCGCGCGACCTCCTGGTCGTTGAGCCGCTCGGCGCCGACCGCCTTGCCCTGGCCGGTGACGCGCCGGAACAGCGGTCCCTGCGCAATGCGCCCGAGCTTGAGCCAGGTCTCCAGCGCCACGACCGGGCAAGTGAGATCGGACGAGCCGCGCCCGACTTCAACCTCCCGCCAGCCGGTCTTGCCGCGAAGGGAAACGAGCATGCCCTTTTCGAGGATCTCGATCCAGCCGCGGCCATCCTCGGTCTGGTCGCGGCCGACATCCAACGCCACGATCTCGGAGCGGCGCAGGCCGCCTGCAAAGCCGAGGAGCAGCATGGCGCGGTCGCGCAGGCCGCGTAAGCTTCCGCGTTCGAGCGTCTCCAGCATAGCGATCAGATCCTCGGGAAGGATCGCCTCCTTCTGCCGCGGCGGGGCGGCGTGCTTGTTGCGGATCCCGGCCATCACGGTGGCGATGTGCCGATCCTTGCGGTCCAGCGGTTGACCGCGCTGGGCGTAGTTCCAGGTCAGAGAGGACAGCCGGCGTTCGATGGTCGACACGGAGTTTGGCGTCTTGTCGCCGGTGGCCGTGCCGGATGCACAAGCGGTGATGTAGAGTCCGACGGTCTGTGGGTCGGGGTGAAACGCCTCGACGCCCTGTCTGCGTGCCCAGCCACAAAAATGCTTCCAGTCGGCGGCGTAGGCGCGTCGCGTGTTGGCCGAGCTCGCCGCCTCGACATACTCGCGCGCGCGGCCGGCGAGCGCGTCGAGATGCGCCAGCAGGCGGGGATTGGCGACGGCCGGAAGAGGGGAGGAAGTTTCGGCCGGCTCTTCTGGCGTGTTCCCCATCTCCAGAACGACGTCGATAATGTCGGGCAGGTCGTCCTCGGCCTGTGCCTCGAGATCGGCCGGCGTCCGTGCGGCCGAAACATCGTCGGCCAGCCCTGTGCTGTGGGACGGTCCGGAGGGTCGTGCAACGTGATTTTCGGGCATTTGCTCGTTGAAAATGGCTGTCGTTCGCGTTTGGTCAACGGACGGCAAGTTATTGGTCTGGCGCGAATCAGCTTCGGAGTTCATTGGCGGATTCTAGCCGAATCACCGGATTTTTCGTAACATTCGAGCGGACGAACTTTCAGCGAGACGGCTGTGGTTCACAGGCCCGACAGGGATACGGTCGACGATGCCGCCTGGAATGAGGCGGTTGCAAGGGAGGTCGTGATCCGGAGGCTGGCGTCGTTCGAAAGCCCAAGCCGGTCAGATTTCCTCCGGGCATGCCGGGAGCTCGGCCTCAAGCGAACCCGGCTTTACGAACTGATCAGGGCGTATCGGGAGCATCCGGTCACAAGTTCGCTGCTGCCGCGCCCGGGCGGCACGAGACAAGGCAGCCGCCGGTTGCCGGAAGAAACCGAAGCGGTCGTCGCCGAAGCGCTCCAAGACTTCTACAAAACACGCCAGAAGCCGAGCATCAATCGGCTACACAAGGAGATCCGCGGGCTCTGCCGGTCGCGTGGCGTGCGAGCACCGTCCTGGCATGCGGTGAAGGCGCGGATTGCGGCGATGGACCCCGCTGAACTGACCAAGGCGCGGGAAGGCTCGAAGGCGGCCCGCGATCGCTTCCGGCCT
>NZ_RZSB01000986.1:0-1861 GCF_004023285.1 Mesorhizobium sp. M2A.F.Ca.ET.067.02.1.1 | reverse complement strand
AGGCACGCTCGGCATCATCACCGGTGTCGAGGTCAAGCTGTTTCCGAAACCGGCGCGAACCGAGACCGCCTATCTCGGCCTTGCCTCGTTCGAGGCGGCCGTTGCGCTCTTCAACCAGGCGCGCCGCGATTGCTCGGACCTCGTCTCCGCTTTCGAGATCATCGGCGCCGAATGCATCGAGCTTGCCCGGCTGATCGACCCGGCGATGAGGGCGCCGGTCGGAGCGCCCGTCCACGTGCTGATCGAATTGTCATCCAGCGCGGCTATCGACCTCAACAGCTTGCTGGCCGGCGTCCTCGGCGATGCCATGGAAAATGGCCTGGTAACCGACGCGGTTCTCGCCGCGAGCACGACGCAGGCCAGGAGTTTTTGGGCGATCCGCGAAGGTCTGGTCGAAGGCCAGGCCAAGCGTGGCTATCATGTGCGCACCGACCTGTCGGTGAGGATTTCCGACATCCCCAGCCTCAGCGAAAGAGCCCGCCGCTTCGTCGCGAATGACCATCCCGGCTGGATCCCGCTCGCCTACGGCCACGCCGGTGACGGCAACATCCACTTCAACGTGCTGCCGCCGCTCGAACTCGCCGAGGATGAAGCCCGTGCCCGGGGCGCCGAAGTCATCGCCGGGCTCTATGAAATCGCCGTCGGTCTCGGCGGCTCGATCAGCGCGGAGCACGGCATCGGCCGCAGCCGCCGCAAGGAATTCTGGGCCGGGCTTTCGCCGGCGCATCGCCGCATGGTCGCGGCGCTGAAGAGCGCACTCGACCCCAAGGGCCTGATGAATCCCGGTTGCCTGTTGCCCGCGACGGAGACTTTTCCATGAAGCAGAGACTGGCCGCCATCGGCACTGTCGAGACATTGCCGCACCGGGTCGCTGCCTTCCTCAGCCGCGAGATCGAATCCGGCGAATTGAACCCCGGCGCGCGCCTGCCGACCGAGCAGGAATTGTCCGAAAAATTCGGCGTCAGCCGCAATGTCGTGCGCGAGGCGATCGCCCAGCTTCGCGCCGACGGCATGATCGAGGCGCGCCAAGGCATCGGCGCCTTCGTGCTGGCGCCCGAGCAGCGAGCAGCGATCCGCATCGACCGCGAGGCGCTCAAGGACACGCACAACATGGAGCGGCTGTTCGAGTTGCGCTGCATCCTCGAGGCCGAGTCGGCTGCGCTCGCCGCGGCGCGCCGCAATCAGGGCCATCTCGATTCGATCAAGGCTGCGCTCGACCGCATGGGCGGCGAGGAGCGTTGGGAAGAAGGCAGCATCGACGCCGACCTGCTCTTCCACCGCGAGATCGCGCGCGCCACCGGCAACAGCTACATCCACACCTTCATCTCGTTCGTCTGCGAGCAGATCCGCCACTCGATCCACTACGCGCGCATGACGAACCCGCTCCACGACCTCGTCGAGATCAATGTCGGCGAGCATGTGCGCATCTATGAGGCTCTAGTGGCGGGCGATCCGGCTGCGGCGGAGGCGGCGATGCGCACGCATATCGTCGGCGCCGCCAACCGCGTCGGCGTCAAGCTGCCGCTCTCGAAAGACACCGGAGCGAAATAGCCATGCCAGCAAGCGTCACGCGCATCTCCGACGTCTGCCTTCTGGTGGAAAACATCGAAAGGACGGTCGATTTCTATGTCGAGAAACTCGGCTTCCGCCTGCGCCGCCGAGCCGAAGGGTTTGCCGACTTCCATGGCGAGGGCGTGACGCTCGCCGCCTGGGAACTCGACCACATCAACCGCTATACCGGCGTGTCGAAGCTGCGATCGCCGAGCCATGCGCACAAGGTCTGCGTCGCGGTACAGCTCGACACGCCTGCCGATATCGACCGGCTGCATGGCGAATTGAGCGCCAAAGGCGTGCCTTTCTA
>NZ_RZSB01000985.1:0-1862 GCF_004023285.1 Mesorhizobium sp. M2A.F.Ca.ET.067.02.1.1 | reverse complement strand
GCCTGGAGCCTCGCTCAAATCGTCGAATCGGCCCAGCGGACGATGTCGGTCGCCGCCTGGCCGAAGGCATTGTCCAGCGCGCGGACGTAAGCCGCATTGCCGCTGCCGGAAACCGGCGCGCTCGCGGTGAAGTCCTTCGAGGCGCGCACCTCTCCGTTGCGGTCGTTCAGGATGCGCACGAACAAGTCGACGTCGGCATGCTCGCCGCCATTGACCCGCACCTCGAAGGAGCGCACCTCGGCGATGATCTGGTAGTCGATGGCCAGCCCTTCGCCCGGCTTGCCGACGCCGGCAAAGCTGCCGGAGCGCTGGAAGGTCTCGGCCAGCCTCGCCTGCACGATCAGCGGCAGCCGGTCCGCCCATTGCGCGCCTTTCAGGAACTGGATCGAGCGGTCCGAAGGCCTGATGACGATGTTCTGGCTGTCCAGCGCCTTGAGCGCCGAGGGCTGGGCGATCAGGATCTGGCGGCGGCTGTGCGCATGCACGTCGACCGACGGCGCGGACAGTTCGAACGTGTCGAGCGGCGCCGGCTTGCCGCCCAGGACCGCACAGCCGGCAAGCGTAAGCACCAGCAATGCCGCCGCGGACGATCTCAAACTACCCGCTACCACCCTGACCGACTTCACGCGCGATCCCCGTTGTCCCCGATCAACCCGCATTCGCGGTTCATTTTCTTGGCGGTCGCGGCGGCCGAAGTCAACGCCTTGCCCTTCCGTCGAACTGCCGGACCTCGCCCTCGCCGCCGGACAGGATGCGCTGCGGGTTGCGGCTGAGATCGGTCACCGCTTCCTCGATGCGATTGATCGAGCGGCGGCTGTCCTGCACCAGCGCCTCGACGTTCTGCAGCCCCTGGCCGGAGAAGCGTGACAGGTTGTCGACGATGGTGCCGAGGCGGGAGTTCAGCGTGTCGGCCACCTGCTTGAAGGATTTGAGCGTCGCCCTCGCATCGGCCATCACGCCGTCGGCCTCGCCGGAACCGAGGAGCTTGTCGACCTTGGCCAGGATGCCGTCGACGCGCACCGAGGCGTCGTTGAGGCGCTGCGCAAGCTGGCGGGCATTCTTGATCGTGTCATTGATGTCGTCGGAACGGTTGGCGATCTTGTCGGTGACCTTGGCGATGTCCGAGGCCGCCTTGTCGGCGCTGGCGCTGGCTTTCTGGATGTTGGCCAAAGCCTCCTTGACGTCGGCCGGATCGATGCCGTCGAGCACGCCGTTGACCTTGGCCAGTGTCCCTTGCGTCTGCTTGGCGAAATCGTTGATCGAGCCGACCGCCGTGTTGACGTTGCCGATGACCGTATCGAACTGCTTCGAAGTCTCCTTCAGATTTGCTGTCACCGTGTCGACATTGGCCACGATGCTCTTGATCTGGTCCTTGTCGACGGAATTGAGCAGGCCTTCGGCGGCCTTCAGCGTGCTGTCGAGCCGACCGGAGACATTCTTCAGCTGATCCGAAAGCGAACTCACCGCCGACAGGAACTTGTCGATGCCGTCGGAATTCTTGGCCAGCGCGTCCGAGAAGGTCTGGACGTTCTTGATCGTCTGCGTCAGCGGCTCGCGAACGTCGTTGGTGAAGCCTTCGAGCTCGCTAAGCACCTTGTCGGCGCGGGTAAAGATGTTCTGCGCCGTCTGCAAAAGGTTGGTGACCGCGGACGGGTTGGCGACGATCTCGGCGACCCTGCCTTCCTTCTCCGCCTCGTCGAGCAGCCTGGCTTCCTTGGGGTCGGCGCCCTTGAGCTCGATATTGGCCTGGCCGCTGAGGCCGGTCAGTCCGATGTCGGCCTGCGTCGACTTGGTGATCGGTGTCCAGCGGGCGATTTCGGCGTCGGCAATGGCGACGGTCGGATCGTCGCCATCGATATAGA
>NZ_RZSB01000984.1:0-1862 GCF_004023285.1 Mesorhizobium sp. M2A.F.Ca.ET.067.02.1.1 | reverse complement strand
GGCCATCAGCCGCGAGATGTTGGCATGGTGCTTGATGATGACGATCAGGCTCATCACGGCGAACAGGCCGGCGATCTGCGGCGTGCTGATGAAATAGAGCGCGATCGGCACGATGACCGCCGCCGCCAGCGCGGCCAGAGAGGAGTATCGAGACAGAAAGGCGATGGCGAGCCAGACGACGGCGAAGACGAGCATGCCCTGCCATGCAAGGCCGAGCAGCACGCCGAGATAGGTGGCGACGCCCTTGCCGCCTTTGAAGCCGAGCCAGACCGGGAAGAGATGGCCGAGGAAGGCGCCGAAGCCAGCCAGAAGTCCGAAGTCCGGCGAAAAATGCCCGGCTATTAGAGCGGCGGCGGTGCCTTTCAGCGCGTCGAGCAGCAGCGTGGCGGCAGCGAGCCCTTTGTTGCCTGTCCTCAGCACATTGGTCGCGCCGATATTGCCGGAACCGATGTTGCGGACGTCGCCGAGACCGGCCGCGCGAGTGATCAGAAGTCCGAACGGTATCGAGCCGAGCAGATAGCCGAAGACGAGCGCGATCGCATATCCCATAGTTTCCCCCGTATTCCTTCCTTGGCTCGCTCGCCTTAAAATTGATGCAATTTGCGTTATGCAACTCTGATTTGCAATAGCTGGCGCTGCGCCGGGCATCGGTCGAGCATAATGGTAGAGTCGAGAGGGTTCGCCAAGCAACTCCGTGCCTGGCAGACTTGGCAGCGCTCAATGCCTCTGATGGTCTATGCGGAAAACACCGTGCGGCCCGCGACCACCGTCCGCAGGACCTTGCCCTGGAGGCGCGCGCCTTCGAAACAGGTGTTCTTCGAGCGCGAGCGCAGGCCGCCTTCGCTGACGATCCACGGCTCGTCGAGATCGACGACCGCGAGATCGGCCGGCGCGCCCGGCTGCAGCGTGCCGCCCGGCAGGCCGAACAATCTCGCCGGCGCCGTGGACAGCGTCTCGATCAGCCTGAGCAGCGGCACGTCGCCATTGTGGTAGAGCCGAAGCGCCGCTCCGAGCAGCGTCTCCAGCCCGATGGCGCCGGCGGCCGCGTCGGCGAAGGGCAGGCGCTTGGTGTCGACGTCCTGCGGGTCATGCGAGGAAACGATGATGTCGATCGTGCCGTCCTTGATCGCCTCGATCATCGCCAGCCTGTCATCCTCGGCGCGCAGGGGCGGCGTCAGCCGGAAGAAGGTACGGTATTCGCCCACATCGTTCTCGTTGAGCGACAGATTGTGGATGGCGACCCCAGCCGTGACATTGGCGCCATCCGTCTTGGCCCGGTTCACCGCGCCGGCCGCCATCGCTGACGAAATCTTGGCGGCGTGGTAGGCGCCGCCGGTCAGCCGGGCCAGCGCCAGGTCGCGTTCGAGCGGGATGAGCTCGGCCTCGCGCGGAATGCCCGACAGGCCGAGCCAGCTCGCATAGAGCCCCTCGTTCATCACGCCGGACGAGGCGAGGTCGGCATCCTGCGTTTCGTGCGCGATGACGCCGCCGAAATCGCGGGCATAGGTCAGCGCGCGCCGCATGACCAGCGCGTTGGCGATCGTGTGGCGGCCGTCGGTGTAGGCGACGGCGCCGGCTTCGCGCAGCAGGCCGAATTCGGTCATCTCGCGGCCGTCGAGGCCCTTGGTGATCGCGGCCGCCGGGAAGATGTTGACGCTTGCGGTGTCGCGTGCGGTGCGCAGCACGAATTCGACCAGCGCCACATTGTCGATCACCGGGTCGGTGTCAGGCATCATGACGATGGAGGTGACGCCGCCGGCCGCCGCCGCCACGCTTGCCGAGGCGATGGTCTCGCGATGCTCGCCGCCAGGTTCGCCGATGAAGACACGCGCGTCGACAAGGCCTGGAATGATCGTCTTGCG
>NZ_RZSB01000983.1:0-1868 GCF_004023285.1 Mesorhizobium sp. M2A.F.Ca.ET.067.02.1.1 | reverse complement strand
CATGCAGCAGCGCGTATTTGCGGCCCATGGCCCCCTGCAACTCGGGAAATTCGCCGACCACCTCGGTCTGCAGATCGGCCTTGGCGAGCACGGCCGCGCGGGCGACCAAAGCGCTATCAGCGCCGACGATCGGGGCCAGTTCTTGCGCGAGCCGCCCCATGCGCTTAACGCGCTGCCCCTGCGTGCCCAGCTTGGCATGGAAGGTCACGTTGAGGTGGTCGAGTCGCGCCATGCGCTGGTCGAGCGGCTTCTTCAAATTCAGGTCGAACTTCGCAGCCGAGCCCGCGAGCTGGTCGAGGTCCGGCAGGTCGCTCTGGTCGGTCTTCCAGAAATAGAGCGCGTCGGACAGGCGCGCCCGCACCACCTTGCCATTGCCATAGGCGATCTCCTTGCCGCCGTCGTTCGCCTCGATGTTGGCGACCAGGACGAAGCGGTTCGAGAGAGCCTCGCCCGCGCCCTGCGGCCGGGTGACGAAGCATTTCTGGTTGGCGCGGATGGTGAGGCGGATGACCTCGCCCGGAATGGTGAGGAAATCCTGCTCGAATTCGCCCATCAGCACGACCGGCCATTCGACCAGGCCGGAGACTTCCTCCAGCAGGCCCTCGTCCTCGACCAGGTCGAGGCCATTGGCGAAGGCGAGATTGCGGGCGTCGTGCAGGATGATCTCCTTGCGCCGGTCGGCATCGAGCACGACCCTGGCCGCTTCGAGCTTCGCCACATAGTCGTCGAAGCGGCGCACCGTGATCGGGCCCGGCGCATGGAAGCGATGGCCATAGGTGACGTTGCCGGCGCGGATGCCATCGATCTCGAAATCGACCACGACCGGCTCCTCTGTCTCCGGACCGAAGGTGCAGACGATCGACTGCAGCGGGCGCACCCAGCGCAGCGAGCCGGGTTTTGCCGAGGCCGGCCCCCAGCGCATCGATTTCGGCCAGGGGAAGCTCTTGATGATGCCCGGCACCAGCTCGGCGATGATCTCTTCGGCCGCCCTGCCCGGCTTCGAGATGTGGGCGACGTAGAAGTCGCCTTTCTTCGGATCGGAATGGACATGCGCCTCGGCGATCGACGAGAGGCCGGCCTTGCGCAGAAAACCCTGCACCGCCTGCTCGGGCGCGGTGGTCGAGGGACCCTTGATCTCCTCGCGAATGTCCTTGGAGCGCGCCGTCAGGCCGCGGATGTCGAGCGCCAGCCGGCGCGGCGTCCAATATTCGCGCGCCGCCTCATAGGTGAGACCCGCCTCGACCAGACCGTCGGTCAGCATCTTCCTGAGGTCGCCGGCAGCCTTGCGCTGCATGCGGGCGGGGATTTCCTCGGAGCGAAGTTCCAAGAGCAGGTCAGGCATAGTTGAGCTCCCCACCCTCCCCTTGATGGGGAGGGTCGGCGCGTAGCGCCGGGGCGGGGTGGCGGCCTCTCAGCCGCCAATACCTTCGGCACCATCGCGCAGATGCAGGTGTGATTTCCGTTCTTCCACCGCCGCATAAATTGTATCGAGCACGGAATCCAGTTCGTTTTTTATCTCATGGTTCCAGAAGCGGACGACGCGATAGCCCTGGCTTTCAAACCATCGTGTTCGAACTTCATCATGGCGAAGTTGATCATCGGCACTGTGGTGGGAGCCATCCACCTCGATGATCAATTTCAGCCGATGGGATAAGAAGTCGGGGTAATAGGCGCTCACAGACGCCTGTCGGCGGAAATGCGTCCCTTCGACCGGGATGCGCCACAGGTGCCGCCACAGCAGTCGTTCTTCGTCCGTCATCGAGGCGCGGAGCCTTCGCGCAGACTGCAACTTGAAACGGCCAAGTTTTGGCATAGGGAAGCGCCAGTCACCCCCACCCGCCGCTTCGCGGCGACCTCCCCCATCAAGG
>NZ_RZSB01000982.1:0-1869 GCF_004023285.1 Mesorhizobium sp. M2A.F.Ca.ET.067.02.1.1 | reverse complement strand
AAATGCGTGCCCAGATAGGGCTCCGCCAAGCCAAGATCGCGCCACGGCGCCGGCACGACATTGCCGGCATGCTCGGCGATCAGGAGATAGGGGCTGGTCGCGGCCGGCAGCAACCGTTCCACGCCGGCCGCTGCAAGCGCCGCGACGGCCGCATCGCCCAGCTTTTCAAGGTCCCGCACGACCGGATGTCCTTGGCGCTCAGGCGATGACGGAGCGGACATGGTACGCCTTCGCCGCCGTCGCCTCGATCAGGCCGGCGCGTCCATTGGTGCGTCCGAGACCGGAATTCTTGATGCCGCCCCAGGGCAGATAGAGGTCCGCGTGGTCGCAGCGGTTGAGATAGACCGTGCCGGCCTCGACCTCGTCGAGCAAGGCCACGCCGCGCTCGACATCGCGCGTCCAGATAGAGGCGCTGAGGCCGTAATCGCTGTCGTTCATCAGTCGGATCGCCTCGTCGTCGCCGCCGACCGCCTGGACGCAGGCCACCGGCCCGAACAGCTCGTCGCGCATGATCTGCATGCTGTGATCGACGCCGGTCAGCACCTCCGGCGCGACATAGGCGGCTCCGAGGCTTGCCGCCTTGAGGGCGCCATCCCGCGGCATCAGGCGCTTCGCCCCTGCCCGCACCGCGCTTTCGGTGAGGCCGCGAATGGTGTCGGCCGCGACCGCGCGCACCACCGGGCCGACCATCGGCTTTTCGCCGATCGGATGGCCGATCGACCATTTCGCCGTCTCGGCGACCAGCGCCTCGACGAAACGATCGTGAATCAGGCGATCGACATAGATGCGCTCGACCGAGCAGCAGGACTGACCGGCGTTGGAATAGGTGCCTTCAGCGATCAGCGGAACCGCCGCTTCGAGGTCGGCATCGGAGCGCACATAGGTCGGATCCTTACCGCCGAGTTCCAGATGCACCTGGGTGAAGGTGCCGGCCGCGGCCGCATGCACGCGCCGGCCGCCATTGACCGAGCCGATGAAATTGACCGCGTTGAGGACACCGGAAGCGATCAGCCGCTCGGCGTCCGGATGGTCGAGATGCAGGCTCTGAAAGACCCCTTCCGGCCCGCCGGCCGCGCGGAAGGCCTCCTCGGTCAGTTCCGCGATCAGCGGCGTCTGCGGCGAGTGCTTGAAGATCACCACATTGCCTGCCGCGAGCGGCGAGGTGACCAGATAGCCGAGCATCGCGGTCGGGTAGTTACAGGCGCAGATCGACAGATGCAGCCCGCCGGCCATCGGCTTAGCGTAGCGGCGGATGTTCTCATCCGACGGATACGGCATGTCTGCCAAGGTCTCCGGCGCCGCGCCTGCAAGCAGTTCGCCGATCAGCGCCAGGCGCGGCGTCTCGTCGGCCTGCCACAAGGGCCTGCCGATCTGCCACGCCACCGCTTCGGCCAACGGGGCGGCGCGCGCCTTCATCTCCTCGCCGAAGCGCAGAAGGATCGCCAGGCGCTCGGCCAGCGGCGTGCGCCGCCAGCCCGGCAACGCCGCGCGAGCCCGGGCGACCGCGGCCTCGATCGCGGCGCCGTCGGCATAGTTTCGCGTGGCGTAGATCGAGCCGTCGACAGGAGAGGTCACCGAGAAGGTCCGCGCGCCGGAATGCAGGTTCATGGTCTTGGAATCCACCCAAAAGGAAAGCCGTCAATCGCGGTACGATATCGTGATTTTCCATTTTGGCAAATTTTTTCGAATACGGCTTGATGGATTTTTTGTCCGCCCCTATTGTCCCGCCATCGCGCCTTGGCGCCAACATAAGAGGGGTGACGGATGGTCGTCTTTGATTTCACCGGCAGGCATGCGGTCGTGGCCGGCGCGGGCGGAGGCATGGGCGAGGCTATCGCGCTTGCGTTGCTCGATGCCGGCGCTTCCGTC
>NZ_RZSB01000981.1:0-1871 GCF_004023285.1 Mesorhizobium sp. M2A.F.Ca.ET.067.02.1.1 | reverse complement strand
TCCTCGAGTTCCGTGTGGGGCAGCATGGCGCCGATCGCAGCTCCGATGGCGAGGCCGACGGCGGCCGCAGCGAGAGGCTGATCCTGAAGCAGATTGTGCGCGGACCGGCCGGCGCTCGTCGCCATGTCGGCCGTAGCTGCCGCCGAGCTCGCAAGCGTGTCCGCAGCGCTGCTCGCCATGTCCGACACTGTGCCGGCTGCTTCGCTGGCCATTCCCGAGACAGTTGCGGCCGCTCCACTGGCCGCTTCGCCAACAGAGCCTGCCGCATTCGAGGCCGTCGAACTCATTCCAGCCCCAAATGCTCCCTGATCGAGCCCGGGACCGCGCCGCGTCACGCGATCGGTGCCAGTCGACGCGCTCGAAGCGCCACTGCCCAACATTAGCCAGGCCAGACCCGCGCCGATCATGGTCAGAGGTAACGGATTGTCCCGAACCTGGACCTTCAGGTTGTGGAGCATGTCGGAGCCCGTGCCATTCCTGAAAAGCCCCGTGAACTCGTCGAAGAGCTGGCCGGGAGTCATCTTGTCGCGAATGGAGTCGGCGGTCGCCACCACCCTTGCGCGCGTGGCTTCCGCCTCGCGTTCGAGCTCGGCTGCGGATTTCTCGGTCATCTCGCTTGTTCCTTGATCACTTTCACGTCACGCTTGAGCTGTTCTTGTGTACGGTCCGGCGCGAGCTCGGAGGGCGCCATGCTTGCCATGCCCGTCCGCAACAGGATCACGCCCAGAACGGCAACCACCACACCGACGAGCAAGGCGGACCACCCGGCGCCCAGACCAAGGCGAGCCAGGGCGATGACGAGCGCCTGCAACAGGACCAAAAGCGCCGCGAGCAGGCATATCGCGCCGCCCAGCACCTCGACGGCGCCTGCGCCGGCCTTGGTCGCGCTCTCCGAGATTTCCGCCCTTAGGAGCCTGGCCTCCGTTTGCACGAGCGTGCTCACCTGTTGCGCCAGATCGGCAACCAATGTGCCGAGACTTGGATTGTCCTGAATGCTCATTTCATCAGCTCCGCTGCCTTCCCCGGTATGCCGCCGTCGGAACCCCAGTTCGCTGGAGGGTCATCCCGGTCTGCGTCCGTTCCCATGCCGGTTTGGCTGGGATATTCAGGCGTGGCCGCGCCCTGCGTCGGGAGGCGCGTGCCGGGCGGCGAAGCCTTTATGAAACGGCCAAGCGCCAGTCCCGCCAGAACCGAACCGGCAAGAAGTGCTCCAGGATTCTGGCGGCCAAAGGACTGGACGTCTTCAAGCACCTGTCCGAACGGCTTCTCCTTCAACGAGGAGGACAGCTGTTCCAGCCCGCTCGCGGCCTCCTGCATGAATTTCGAGGCCGCGCCCTGGTCGCTCTCGGCCAGGTGATCGCTCGCGGCGCGCAGCGCGCCGCCGAAAGCGGACAGGCTCGATCCGATATCGCGCTGCGCCTGCTCGGCTTTTTCGGCGACGGCCTGCTGGGCTTCGGCCGCATACGCCCCCGCCCTGCGGGCGACCTCGTCGCGGGCATCGTGAAGCGCTTCACCCGCGCTTTGGGTTTCCTCCTGGATCCTGTCGGAAAGTTCGTCCTTTGCCTTGCCAAAGTCGGCGGGCTCGCGGCCCCGGTCGTTCTCGCGCTGCATGGTGCCTCCTAGTGAAAACCGAGGAAGGAAAGCACCGCTAGCACAACGACGATCAGACCGATGAGATAGATGACACTGTTCATGGCGCAGCCTCCTCCATGCGAATCCAACTTCGCGCAGGCTGCTATGTTCCCCCGCATGAGCAGCTTTTTAGCAAATCGTCATTTGCCCTCGGGCTGCGCCTTGAAAGCGGCAAGCTCCTCGTCGCGGCAGAGCAGCCTGGGGCGCGTCGGATCGGAAATATCGAGCTTGTCCCAGGG
>NZ_RZSB01000980.1:0-1874 GCF_004023285.1 Mesorhizobium sp. M2A.F.Ca.ET.067.02.1.1 | reverse complement strand
GGAAATAGGCGGCAGCCGTGAACAGGATGCCGGCTATTTCCTGTTTTCGGCGCAGGACGCCTCGATCAAGCTGTTGGTCGCTGGCATGACGGTCTGGCAGATCATGTTCGTGCGTTCCATCACCGTGCTCCTCGCCTGCGGCGCGATCGGCGGCAAGCGGCTGTTTGCCGACACGATCGATTCACCGATCGTCAGGCCGATGCTGGTGCGCAGCGCCTTCACGCTGGCCGCCTGGCTTTGCTACTACAACGCCGCGCGCTCGCTGCAGCTTGCCGAGCTCACCACCATCTATTACGCAGCACCCATCATCGTCACCGTGCTGTCGGTGCTGATCCTGGGCGAGACGGTGCCGCTCCTGCGCTGGATCGCGGTCTTCGTCGGTTTCGTCGGCGTCTTCATCGCCTGCGATCCGACGCGGCTCGGCCTCTCCGTGCCGGTGCTGCTGGTGCTGGCGGCCGCCGTGCTTTGGGGGATCGCCGTTGTGCTCTTACGCAAGACGGCGCTGCAGGAGCGCACGACGATCCAGCTCGTGCTCAACAATTTCTATTTCCTGCTCTTCTCGGCCGTGCCGGCGCTGCTGTGGTGGCGCATGCCTGACGGAACGCAGCTGCTTTTGCTCCTCAGCGTCGGCGCGCTCGGCGGGGTGGCGCAATATGTGCTTTTCGAAGGCATGAAGCGCGCCCCGGTGTCGATCGTGGCGCCGTTCGAATACACCTCGCTGGTCTGGGCCTTCGCGCTGGGCTACGCCATCTGGGGCGACGTGCCACGCACGGAGGTGTTCATGGGCGCGGCGCTGATCATCGGCGCCGGCCTGCTCATCGTCGGCAACGAGCATTTCCGCAAGCGGGAGCAGGCCTGATGACAGAGGGCTGTCAGGAGCAACCGGGTGGGCTGGCGCCATGACGGACACGCTCGAGATGCCTGAAAAGCTCACGCATGCCGCCGCCGACGCAGCGGCCGAGCGCACGCTTGGCATCATCCTGATCTCGGCATCGGCCATCGCCTTCGCGCTTACCGGCGTGCTGACCAAATCGATCCACGCCGATCCGCTGACGATCACCTGCTGGCGCGGTTTTTTCGGCTCGATCCTGATCAGCCTCTATGTGTTCTGGCGCCGGCGCCGCTCAAGCGGGCGCGAGAGCCTGAGACTGGGCTGGCGGAGCTGGCTCTTGGCGGTCGAGGGTGCCGCCGTCAGCATCGCTTTCATCTCGGCGTTCAAATACACCTATGTCGCCAATGTCGCGGTCATCTACGCGACCTCGCCCTTCATCGCCGCGCTCCTTGCCTTCCTTCTGGTACGGGAAAAATGCCGGCTGCAGACAATGGTCGCGGCCCCCGTATCGTTTTGCGGCGTCGCCATCATGGTGGGCGGCGGCCTCGGCAGCGGCCATCTGTTCGGCGACGGGCTGGCGCTTTTGATGACCACGGGCAGCGCGCTCTACATGATCATGGTGCGCGCCTTCCGTGATTCGCCGGTCGTGTGGGCGGGCGCGGTCTCGGCCTTCCTGCTCTTCGTGCTCGGCTGGTTCGTCACCGATCCGCTGGCCGTCTCGACGCGCGACGTGGTGCTGCTTGCCACCTTCGGCTGCTCCTTCGCGCTGGCCTCGATCCTGTGGACGGAAGGCTCGCGGCTTATCCCTGCCGCCGAATCCGGCCTGCTGGGCTCTGCCGAGGTGCCGTTCGCCATCCTGTTTGCCCTGATCTTCCTCGGCGAAGCTCCGCCATGGCCAGCGTCATCGGCGGCGCCATCGTGCTTTGCGCGGTCTTTGCCCATGCCGGCCGCGACTGGCTGAAGGCCAAATCGGCGCGCTCGTAAAAATATTTCTGCCAATCACGGAACCATCATCCGGCTCAGGCATTGTTAGGTCGACGGG
>NZ_RZSB01000097.1:0-11920 GCF_004023285.1 Mesorhizobium sp. M2A.F.Ca.ET.067.02.1.1 | reverse complement strand
ATCAGGACCCGGGCAAGGCGCTGAACCCGTCGCTGCGCATCGGCCGCCAGCTGACCGAGATCTTCGAGCTCGCCGGCATCACCGGACAGGCGGCCACCGACAAGGCGACCGCCATGCTGAACCGGGTTCGCATCTCCGATCCGGTCAGCGTCATGCAGCGCTATCCGCACCAGCTTTCGGGCGGCATGCAGCAGCGCGTGGCGATCGCCATGGCGCTGGCCAACGACCCATCGATGCTGATCCTCGACGAGCCGACGACCGGCCTCGACGCCACTGTGGAAGCCGAGGTGCTTGACCTGATCGGGCAGTTGCGGCGCGAACTGTCGGCCTCGATCCTGTTCATCAGCCACAACCTCGCCGTCGTCGCCAACATGTGCGACCGGGTCGGCGTGCTCTATGCCGGCATGCTGGTCGAGGAAGGCTCGACCAAGGACGTCTTCAACGATCCGCGCCATCCCTACACGGTGGCGCTGCTGCGCTGCCTGCCGCGCGGCGGCCAGCGCAAGGACCAGGGCCGGCTCGACACCATCCCCGGTTTCCTGCCCGGCATCGGCGCCACCATCGTCGGCTGCGCCTTCGCCGACCGCTGCGCTTTGGCCACCGAACGCTGCCGTGCCGAGCCGCCGCCGCTCTATGAGGTCGGCGACGGCCGGCTGTCGCGCTGCCACTACCATGACAAGGCGCAGTCGCTGCCGCGCGCGACACCCGCGGAGATTCCCGCTGTCGCACCGAAGCAGGCGCCGCCTGTGCTGCAGGTCGAAGGGCTGAACAAGACCTATGCCAGCCACGGCCGTCCGCTGCGGGCGGTGAAGGACGTCTCGGTCAGCCTCAGGCCCGGCGAGACGCTTGGCCTGGTCGGCGAATCCGGCAGCGGCAAGACGACCTTCGCCAGGCTGCTGCTCGGCCTTGTCCCGCCCGACGAAGGCGGCTCGATCGAGCTTGAGGGCAAAAAGCTGGCGCCACGGCTTGCCATGCGCTCGGAGGATCAGGTCAAGGCGGTGCAGATCGTCTTCCAAAATCCGGACTCCGCGCTCAACCGCTCGCATTCGATCCGGCATATCCTGAGCCGCGCCCTGAAACGGCTGGGCGGGCTCACCGGCAAGAAACTGGACGCGCGCCTCGAAGAGATGGTCCGCTCGGTGCGGCTCACCGACCGGCATCTGGCGGTCAAGCCGCGCCAGCTCTCGGGCGGGCTGAAGCAGCGCGTGGCGATCGCGCGCGCCTTTGCCGGCGATCCGCGCATCGTGGTCTGCGACGAACCGACCTCGGCGCTCGACGTCTCGGTGCAGGCGGCGATCCTCAATCTTCTCGCCGACCTGCAGTCGAGGCAGGATGTCTCCTACATCTTCATCTCGCACGACCTCGGCGTGGTGCGCTATCTCTCCGACAAGATCGCGGTGCTCTATCTCGGCCGCATCATGGAGTTCGGGCCGTCGGTAGCGGTGTTCTCCGGGCCGCATCATCCCTACACCGAAGCGCTGCTGTCGGCGGTTCCAAAGCTCGACCGCAGCGAGAGCTCGCGCATCCGCCTCGACGGCGAGATCCCGAGCGCGGCCAACCCGCCGACGGGCTGCGTCTTCCACACCAGATGCCCGCGCAAGATCGGCGCGATCTGCGAGACGCAGGAGCCGGAGCTTTCCGAGGCCCAGCCCGGGCATACCATCCGATGCCATATCCCTTACGACGAACTGGCAAGGCTGCAAAAGCCGAAGGCCGTGGAGCCGGCGTGATCAGAATGCCGCCGCGCCTAAAGCGCGTCGCGATCTTTCAGATCGCTCCATGCGCTTTAGGTTTTTGATTGACGCATGTCTTTATCCTGAAACCGGCCCCCACTTTCAGGAGACATGCTTTAACATGCTGAAGGCGCGGTCGCTCTCCGCGAAAGCCTGATCGCCGGACAGGTTCCTGGCGAGCGTGCGCAGGCCCGTGAGCGCGAGGTCGAGAGCATCGGAAGAGGCAGGGTTCTCCGGATAGGCAAGGTAGATCGGGCGCTGAAAGACCGGCGTGTCCTCGACGCGTTTCAACTCGCCGCGCTGGATATGAGTGCTGACCGCGCTCAGCGGCAGATAGGCGGCCGCTTTCTGCGACAGCACGTGCTGCAGGCCGATGAAGACCAGCCCGGCCGAGATCGCCGGCTTCACCATTCCGGCAAAGGCGCGGTCGTGCTCGACGCGGAACTCCAGCCCCCAGTCCATCAGGATGTAGTTATTCGTCCACGATCCGAGCTGATCCCTGTGCTGGACGAGAACCACCTGATCAACGGCCAAGGTCTCATAGACGATGCCCGGATGCGGCCTGGGCAGATAGAGGATGCAGATGTCGAGCAGGCCTTCGGCCATCTGGTCGATCGCCAGATCGGGGAAGCTGCCCTCCAGCCTGAGCGCCACATTCGGCCGTTTCGCGCGCATCCAGTCGATCCAGGGCGAGGTGATGCTGTCCCAGAGATAGGCGGGCGCGGTCAGCCTGAGCAGCGTCTCGTAGCCATCGGGAACGGCGATGTCCTGGCGCGATTGCTCCCAGGTGCGGGTGATCGTCGAGGCATGCGGCAGGAACTGCCGGCCGGCCGGCGTCAGCGTGACGCCGTCGCTGTCGCGCACGAACAGTTTTCGCCCCAGCTGTTCCTCCAGGCCGCGAATGCGAGCGCTGACGGTCGACTGGGCGAGGTTCAGCCGATGGGCCGCCACGGTGAAGCTGCCATGCGCCGCGACCTCCAGGAAACTGCGCAGATTCTCCGTGTCCATGGTCCTCTGCCCCTTGAGCTACCGCCATCGAAATCTTCGATGGCCTCAATCAGAAAATATCGCTTTCCGGTCGCGGTCAACAATGGCCTAAATGCCAAAGCCCCCGCGACAAAACAAGGTATGCCGCCATGCCGAAGCATTTCAGGACGATCGACGCCGCTCGCAAAACCCTCAGCGCAATCGAAAATTCCGCTATCGACGAATTGCTCGCCGGCAGGATCGGCCGGCGCGAATTCCTTCGCCATGGCAGCGTGCTCGGGCTGTCGCTGCCCTTCCTCGGCGGCATCGCTTCGGCGGTCGGTCTCGGCGCTCCGCAGGCGCGGGCCGAGGGCAAGCCGGGCGGCACGGTGCGCGCCGGCATCGCCGTGCCCGGCGGCGCCATCGATCCGGTGACTTTCTACGACAGCGGCAGCTACCAGCTCGCCTTCCAGACGTCCGAGTTCCTGTGCGTGACGCAGCCCGACCTGACGCTGAAGCCGGTTCTGGCCGAAAGCTGGTCGCCCAATGCCGACGGCAGCGTGTGGACCTTCAAGCTGCGCAAGGGCGTGAAATTCCACAATGGCGAGGATTTCAAGGCCGACGACGTCGTGGCGACCTTCGATCGCCTTGCCGATCCGAACGGCCCCTCCAACGCTCTCTCGGTGTTCAAGGGCCTGCTGTCGAAGGGCGGCACGCGCAAGGTCGACGACCACACGGTCGAATTCCATCTCGACGCGCCGAACGGCAGTTTCCCCTATTCGGTGTCGATCGACAATTACAACGCCGTCATCCTGCCGGCGAGCTACAAGGGCGACTACGAGAAGACCTTCGAAGGCACCGGTCCGTTCCGGCTAGAAAGCTACACGCCGAAGGTCGGCGCGACGTTCGTGCGTAATGCCGACTATTGGGGCGAGAAGGCGCTGCCCGACCGGCTGGAATTCAAGTTCTATGGCGATGTGCAGCCGCGGATTCTCGCGCTGCAGGCAGGCGAGGTCGACGTGCTCGACGCCATCCCGCTCGACGTCAGCCAGGTGGTGCTCGGCAACCCCGACATAACGGTGCTGCGCGTGGCGTCCACCGCGCATCGCCAGCTGCATATGCGCTGCGACATGGCGCCCTTCATCGACAAGCGCGTGCGCCAGGCGCTGGCCTTGTGCATCGACCGCTCCAAGCTGGTCGACGGACTTTGCCGCGGCATGGCGGCGACCGGCAATGACAGCCCGTTCGCGCCGGCTTTCCCGGTCACCGACAAATCGATTGCCCAGCGCACGCAGGACATCGCCAAGGCCAAGCAGCTGATGGAAGCGGCCGGCCTTGGCAGCGGCTTCGACATGACGCTGACGACGCTGCGCTATTCCGACATCCCCGGTTACGCGCAGCTGTTCCAGAACTTCGCCAAGGAGATCGGCGCGCGCATTGCGCTCAACATCGAGGATCAGGACAAATATTACGGCAAGGCGGTGTTCGGACAGTCGGACTGGCTGGACAGCCCGCTCGGCATCACCGACTACGCGCATCGCAGCGTGCCGAACGTGTTCCTGAAGAGCCCGCTGGTCAGCGACGGGTCGTGGAACGCGGCGCATTTCAAGAACGCGACCTATGACGGGCTGGTCACCGGCTACCTCAAGGCGCTCGACCTCGACGCCCAGCGCAAGGCCGCTTCCGACATCCAGAAGCTGCTGCTCGATGAGACGCCGGTGATCTTCAGCTATTTCCCGGACCTGCTGGTACCCGTGCGCAAGACTGTCAGCGGCGTGCCGCCGATCGCCGCCGGCCTGCTGCTCGATCGCGTATCGGTGGCGTCATGACCGTGACCGCGCGAAAGAACCCGGCAGCAAACGACGAGAAGAGGACGACGACCATTCGCAAGCCCCATCTGCGCGGCCGCGGGCCGCATTTCCCGATCCTCGACGGCATCGTGCAGTACGAGTTCGAACCGGGCTATGTCTCCTTCACCATGCCCTCGCCCAAGCGGATCAGGGTGCAGGTCGGGCCGATGATCGTCGCCGACACCACCAAGGCGCTGGTGTTCCAGGAGAGCGACCATCTGCCGGTCTATTACTTCCCGATGAGCGACGTGCGCGAGGAGTTCCTGCTGCCCAGCCGCACGAAGACGGAGGATCCGTTCAAGGGTGTCGCCACGCATTATTCTTTGAACACCGGCATCACGCTGGTCGAGGACGGCGCCTGGCGCTACCTCGATCCCATCAAGGGCTGCCCCCCGATCCAGGACTATATCTCCTTCTACTGGCCGAAGATGACCCACTGGTATGAGGAGGACGAGGAGATCTTCGTCCATGCCCGCGACCCGTTCCGACGGGTCGACTGCCTGCCCTCGTCGCGGCGGGTGCAGGTGATCCTCGACGGCGAGCAGGTGGCCGATTCACGGCGCGGCGTCTTCCTGTTCGAGACCGGACATCCGGTTCGGCACTACCTGCCGATCTCGGACACGCGCCTCGATATGTTTGCGCCCAGCCGCTACATCTCGCGCTGCCCCTACAAGGGCATCTCCAACTACTACCATGTGACGACGCCGAAGAAGCGGCACGAGAACCTGGTCTGGTATTATCCCGAGCCGGTGCATGAGGCCGAGCGCATCAAGGGGCTGGTGTGCTTTCATCACGAGCTGGTCGACAAGATCCTGGTCGACGGCGTGGAGATCCCGAAGGAAGCAACGGCGGCGTCGGACGGCTATTTCTGAACCTCGAGGCCTCCGGCCGGCCAGATGAGGCCGCTTGATCGAGGCGCCATTCAGCGCATACCCTCCCGCAATCAGGGAGGGTGCGATGGATCTTTTCAAACTGGACGGCGGCGTGGCGCTGGTGACGGGCGCCGGCAGCGGCATTGGTCAGGCGATCGCGATCGGGCTTGCCGAGGCCGGCGCCGATGTCGCCTGCTTCGGCCATGCCTCGAACGGCGGACTGGAGCAGACTGCCGACAAGATCAAGGCGCTCGGCCGCAAGGCGCTGGCGCTGGCCGGCAGCGTGACGTCCGAAACCGACCTGACCGCGGCGATCGATCGGGTTGAAGCTGAACTCGGCGCGCTAACGGTTGCCGTCAACAATGCCGGCATTGCCGGATCGGAAGCGGCCGAGACCATGCCGCTGGAAAAATGGCGCAAGGTGCACGAGGTCAATGTCGCAGGTGTGTTTCTGTCCTGCCAGGCCGAGGCGAGCGTCATGCTTCCCCGGCGTGCGGGCTCCATCATCAACATCGCCTCGATGTCGGGCACCATCGTCAACCGCGGGCTGACGCAGGCGCACTACAACTCCTCCAAAGCCGCCGTCATCCACATGTCGAAAAGTCTGGCCATGGAGTGGGCCGATCGCGGCCTGCGCGTCAATGTCGTCAGCCCGGGCTACACGCTGACGCCGATGAACAAGCGGCCGGAGGTCGCGGAGGAGATCAAGATCTTCAAGCGCGACACGCCGATGGGCCGCATGGCCGCGCCGGAGGAAATGGTCGGACCGACCGTGTTCCTGGCCAGCCGTGCGTCAAGCTTCGTGACCGGCCTCGACCTGATCGTCGATGGCGGCTACGTGTGCTGGTAGACCGATGGGGTGTCCCGCTAGACACCCACCTTGCTGATCTGACGGATGCGGGCGGAGGCGCGCCGCGCTACTCCGCCGCCACGCCCTTCACCTCGAGATAGCTCTCCATGGAATCGTCCAGCGCCTGCAGCCAGGGCGTATGATGGACCGGTGCCATGGTGCCGGTCATCAGCGAGCGGTAGGCGTTGTCGCGGAAGGTCATGATGTTTTCCATCTTGTGGTGCTCCCACTCCATGAAGGTGTGGTTGACCGCCTCGACGTCGAAGCCCGGATAGTCGGTCTGGTCCATCAGTTCCTTGGTGTAGTCGCCCTGGAACCAGATCATCTGCTCGGCATCCTCCAGCGTCTCCTCGCGCGCGCGCCACTTGGCGCTGTGCTCGGCCATAGCCTCGGCCGAGGGCAGCTTGATGCGGCCCATGATGACGTCGCGGGCGTACCAGGCCTGTGCGTCGAACATGTTGAAGGTGTAGAATTGGTCCTGCATGCCGATATAGAACAGCTTCGGATTCTTCTCCCAGACGACGCCCTCATAGAGATCCAGCGGCCACATGCGGTTGGCGGTCTTGAGCTTGAGATCGTCGGTGAGGAAGGGGAAGGAGTGCAGATAGCCGGTGCACAGGATGATGGCGTCGACATCCCTGGTGGTGCCGTCCTTGAAATGCGCCGTCTTGCCGACGACCTTCTGCAGCAGGGGCACCTCCTTCCAGTTCTCCGGCCATTTGAAGCCCATCGGCTTGGAACGGTAGCTGGTGGTGATCGATTTGGCGCCGTATTTGTAGCATTGCGAACCGATGTCCTCGGCCGAATAGGAACGGCCGATGATCAGGATGTCCTTGCCCTTGAACTCCACGGCATCGCGGAAATCGTGGCTGTGCAGGATGCGGCCGTTGAAGGTGGAAAAGCCCTCGAAATACGGCACGTTGGGCACGGAGAAATGGCCGGAGGCGACGACGACATTGTCGAACTCTTCCGAATAGGTCACGTCGTTGGTGCGGTCATGCGCGGTGACGGTGAATTTCTTCGTCTCGTCGGAGTAGGTGACCATGCGCACCGGCGTGTTGAACCGCACCCATTTGCGCACCCCGGATTTCTCGACGCGGCCCTTGATATAGTCCCACAGCACGGCGCGCGGCGGATAGGAGGCGATCGGCCGGCCGAAATGTTCCTCGAAAGTGTAGTCAGCGAATTCGAGGCATTCCTTCGGGCCGTTCGACCACAGATAGCGGTACATCGAGCCGTGCACCGGATCGCCATGCTCGTCGAGGCCGGTGCGCCAGGTGTAGTTCCACAGGCCGCCCCAGTCGCTCTGCTTTTCGAAACAGACGATTTCCGGGATCTCGGCGCCCTTGTCGGCGGCCGACTTGAAGGCCCTGAGTTGGGCCAGGCCCGACGGTCCGGCTCCGATGACGGCGACACGAGATTTCATTGCGGGCCTCCTTTTTGATTTCGACTTTTTTCTTGACGCAATTCCGGGCGGAAAACCGTTCGGCACTTTTCCTGGAATTGCTCTCACGAAACAAATTTCACTCACAGTGACAGTAATTGGGTCTTCGGTGCTGTCAACAGGCATCTGAGGGCAAGGGCTTTGCCGCGAACGGATTTCGGCGGAAAACGGAAACCGCCATAAAGAATTGCCGCGACATCCGATGGCTTGCCCTTGCGGTTGCGCTCCTGTATCGCCACCGCATATGTTCACCTAGAGTGAAATAAATCCGCGGATTCGGGGGCGACATGCCGAACAAGACTTCTGACACAAAGCCCGCCGCTGCGGCCGCCAAGGACAAGGTGCCGCCGAAACGCGTTTCGGCCGACGGACGCTCGATCCGCACGCCGCTGACCCAAAACCCGCACGCCATCCGCGACACGCGCGAGAAGGTACTCGAAGTGGCGATCGGCCATGAGGTGCGCGCGTTCCGCAAGAAGCTCGGTATCACCGTCGCCGATCTCGCCGCCGCCACCGACATCTCGCTCGGCATGCTGTCCAAGATCGAGAACGGCATCACCTCGCCATCGCTGACGACGCTTCAGGCGCTGTCGCGGGCGCTGGGCGTTCCGGTGACCGCCTTCTTCCGCCGCTTCGAGGAAGAGCACAGCGCCGTCTTTGTCAAGGCGGGCGAAGGTGTCGATGTCGAGCGGCGCGGCACGCGCGCCGGCCACCAGTACAATCTGCTGGGACATATCGGCGCCAACACCAGCGGCGTCGTGGTCGAGCCTTATCTCATCACGCTGACCGAGAATTCGGATGTGTTCCCGACCTTCCAGCATGCGGGCATGGAGTTCCTCTACATGCTCGAAGGCGAGGTGGTTTACCGGCACGGCAACAATCTCTATCCGATGAAGCCGGGCGACAGTCTGTTCTTCGATGCCGACGCGCCGCACGGACCGGAAGAGCTGACGCAACTGCCGATGCGGTATCTGTCGATCATCTGCTATCCGCAGAACAGTGCGGGGTGACACGTTGTTCCTCGCCCCACGATAGTGGGGAGAGGTGGCTCGGCGAAGCCGAGACGGAGAGGGGAGCGCCCTACGAAGGCCCCTCTCCGTCCGCTTCGCGGACACCTCTCCCCCGCTTTGCGGGGGCGAGGAACCCAAGTCTTCAGTCCGGCCCAAATCCCGGTGACGTCGGGCTGCCATCATCAAGCTTGGACAGCCACTCGACCAGCGTCGGCCGATACCGCGTCAGGCCCTTGTAGGTGGCGAGTTCCTCCGGCAGGTCGCGGATGACGCGGTGCAGGCGGCGGGCCCATTTCGGCTGGGTGACCAGCTCGTCCATCTTGATCAGGTAGCAGCGGATCGGGAAGACGATGGCGTTGGAGCGCGGCAGCCGCCAGAAGCTCTGCAATTCGACCCGCAGATGCACCTTCTGGCCGACATTTTCAGGCGTGACCGTGGCGCGGTCCGGACCCCATTTGTGATAATTCTCGGGGCTGGTGTCGAGGCGCGGATTGATGGTCATCGTCCAGTTGAGGCGCCGCGCCGGCTTGCCCTGCTGGATGTTGGTGAGGAATTTTAGCGCGCGGGTGAAGATGCCATTCTCATGCGCCAGCGGCACCGGCGCATGCCATTCGAAGAAGTTCATGCCGATGTCGAAGTCGAGCGACCAGTCGGCTTGGGTGGTGACCATGCCGGCGTCCATCCACAGATTGCCGTCTCGCTGGTCGAGGATGCAGAAATCGCCCTGGCTCTGGCGGGTGATGTATTCCATCGGCCCATAGGGCAGCGTCGAGGTGTCGCCGAAGGTGAAGGTGTCGTCGATGCCGAGCGGCCGGTTGATCCAGCGCCAGCGATCGCCGTCCCGCTGCAGCGTGAAATGCTCGGGGTAGCCGTGCGCCTGCTGCTCCATCAGAAGCTCGAGCAAGTCCCAGCCGGCCAGCGTCATATGCGGCAGCGACTGGCAGCGCAGCGGATCCTCCGCCAGCACCAAGGCGCGGTCCTGCATCTCGGCGACATAGTGCTCGTCGACGTCGATCAGGTTTTCCAGCACCGAGCCCTTCGGGCCGACGACATGCGGCTCGATGTTGACCGCGTACATGTAGGCGTCTTCGTTGAACGGGAACGGAAAGCGCCTGATGTGCTCCGGGCTGTTCCTGAAGGTGTAGTCGTCGCGAAAGGTTTCCTTGCGAAAGGTGATGCCCATTGACGCCTCCTATCTTTCCAGGACCAGCGACTTGCCCTCGAAGCGCGAGACGCAAGGCATGATCTTGCAGCCGGAACGATGGTCTTCCTCGCTCAGCCAGTGATCGTTGTGGATGAACTTGCCGTCGGAGGAGATCACATTGGTCTCGCATTGGCCGCAGACGCCGCCGCGGCAGAGATAAGGCGGGTCGGCGCCGGCCGCTTCCATGGCTTCCAGCAGGCTCTGCTGCTCGCCGACGCGGATCGTCTTGCCGCTGAGGGCCAAGGTCACGTCGAACGGCGCGCCAGGCTGGGGCGCCGCGAAATGCTCGAAATGCACGGTTTCCGAGGGCCAGCCGAGCGCCGCCGCGCGGTCGCGCACCCAGCTGATCATGCCGGCCGGGCCGCAGACATAGAGATGCGTGCCGAGCGGCTGCGAGGACAGGAGCCGGTCGAGATCGATGCGTTCCTCGCGGTCGTCGTGATAAAGCCGGACCCGGTTGCCGTACCGCTGCCGCAAGACATCGGCATAGGTGCCGAGCGAAGCGGTACGGCAGGTGTAGTGCAATTCGAAATTGCCGCCGGCCGCCGCCAACTGCGAGGTCTGTGCCATGAAGGGCGTGATGCCGATGCCGCCGGCCAGCATCAGGTGTTTCTTAGCCCTCAGATCGAGCGAAAACAAATTGACCGGATAGCTGATCACCATCTCCAGGCCGGGCTTGACCTGCCGGTGCATGAACAGCGAGCCGCCGCGGCCGACATCGTCGCGGCGCACCGAGATCGTGTATTCGCGCGTGTCGAGCGGCGAGCCCATCAGCGAATAGGGATTGAGCCTGGTGCGGTCGCCGTCGCGCATCTCCACCACGACATGGGCGCCGCCGGAGAAAGTCGGCAGCAGGCCGCCGTCGCGGCGGCGGAAATGGAAGCGGGTGACGAGATCGTTGACGGGAACGACGTCGCTGACCACGACATCGAGCTTGGTGGTGCCGGTGCTCATGGGAAGGCCTCCTCCATCGGAGGAATCTCCGAGCGATCCTCGGCGTTGATGCACACGCCCTGGAAGGCGGCGAGGCGCCGCGAATAATGATCGCGCACTAGGAGCAGCAGGCCGCAATGCGAGCAGAGCGCCGGCTGCGTCGTGACGTTCTCGGTGATGCCCTTGCAGTGCACGCATTGCATGCGCCGCGCCAGCGAGCCGCGATGCTCGGTCTGGATGGAGGCGTGGTCCATGCCGGCTTCGAGCGCTGCCTGCATGGCCTGGCCGATCAGGCCCTCGGTGCCGGCAAGATAGAGACGCAATCCCATATGGGCGTTGGTCAGCGTCTGCTTGATACGCGGCAGGAGGCTGGCGAAGGACGGCGCGATGTGGAGCTGCGCCGGCTTCAATGCTTCCAGGGCCGCGATGTGCTTGCCCTCCGAGCCTGGAATGAAGTCGATTTCCGCGCCGTCGAAAAAGCCGGGCGGCGCCTTGCCGGCCATATCCGTGATCGCCAGCGCGCCTTCGGCATCGGCGATGAAGAGGTGATGCTTGCCAGGCTGTGGAGACAGGGTTCCGTAAATGGGCCTGCTGATGATCGTCTTGGCTGCCATTCTTCCTTAGATCAGTTGGAGCATGATCTTTTCCGAAAACCGGTTCCCACGTTTCGGGATCATGCTCTAGTGCCTCGAAACTCCTCCCCGTTGATGATGCCTCAACCCTTGGCGGTCCGCTTGGTCTTCTTCGGATCGTCGAACGGCAAGGGTTGCGCCGTCGCCTTGATCGAGCCGCTTCTGTTGCGGATCTCGAGCTTGGTGTCCTTGACCGCGCAGTCAACGTCAAGGCGGGCGATGCCCATCGATTTCTCGACCAGGGGCGAATACATGGCGCAGGTCACCACGCCGACCTTTTTGCCGTCGCGGTAGACCGGCGCGCCTTCGTCCGCCGGCTCCTTGCCGTCGAGCAGCACGCCATAAATCTTGAAGCGCTCCTTGCCCTTCAGCCGATAATGCTCCTCGGCGCCGCGGAAACCGGTCTTGCCGGGGCTGACGGTGAAG
>NZ_RZSB01000979.1:0-1874 GCF_004023285.1 Mesorhizobium sp. M2A.F.Ca.ET.067.02.1.1 | reverse complement strand
CGAGGAGAGCAGCAGGATGAAGGCCGGAGGCAGCAGCCAGAAGGAGATGTTGTTCATGCGCGGGAAGGCCATGTCCGGCGCCCCGATCATGATCGGCACCATCCAGTTGGCGAAGCCGCCGATGAGCGCGGGCATAACCATGAAGAAGATCATAATCAGGCCGTGCGCGGCGCCAAAGGCATTGTACATGCTCTTGCCGCCGTCGATGGCGGCGTCGCCTTGCATGCCGTAGACCATCTGCGCCAGACCGCTGAATATCTGGATGCCCGGTTCCTGCAGCTCCATGCGGATGGCGACCGAGAGCGCGCCGCCGATGATGCCGGCCATGATCGCGAAGATCAGGTAGAGCGTGCCGATGTCCTTGTGGTTGGTCGAGTAGACCCAGCGGACCCAGCCATGCGGCCTGTGGTCGTCGTTATCGTGAGCTGCAGCCTCTGCCATGTTCCGCTCCGTTCCCTAAATCTTGCTAACCCGCGGCATCAGTTGCCGGCGGCCGCTACCTTGTTGGTACCATCGATCTCGGCCATCAGCGCCTTGTTGGCGGCGGGCACATCGGTCTTGGCCGTTTCCAGCCAGGTCTTGAACTGCGCATCGGAAACGACGCGGACCGCGATCGGCATGAAAGCGTGGTCCTTGCCGCAGAGCTGCGAGCACTGGCCGTAGTAGAGGCCCTCCTTCTCCGCCTTGAACCAGGTCTCGTTGGTGCGGCCGGGAACGGCGTCCATCTTGATGCCGAAAGACGGCACGGCGAAGGAGTGGATGACGTCGGTCGCGGTGATCAGCACGCGGGTCGTGGTGTTGACCGGGACAACCAGCTCGTTGTCGACCGCGAGCAGGCGCGGATAGAGGGCGCGATCCTCCTTGCCGGCCTTGGCGCGGTCGCCATCCTGCAGAACCGCCGAGTTGAAGGAGAAGGTCTTGTCGACCTGGTACTCGTAATCCCAGTTCCACTGGTTGCCGGTCGCCTTGACGGTGAGCTTGGCTTCTTCCGGCGGCGTATATTGCGCGGTGAGCAGCTGGAAGGAGGGAATGGCGATGAGCAAGAGCACGATCACTGGCCCGACGGTCCAGATCACCTCGATCAGCGTGTTGTGGCTGGTTTTTGACGGCACCGGATTGGCGCTGGCGCGGAACTTGACGATGCAGACCAGCAGAAGCACCAGCACGAGAACGGTGATCGGGACGATGAACCACATCGTGTAGTTCCCGAACCGCTCGATCTGCCGCATCATGTCGGTGGCCGGAGCCTGGAAGCTCACCTCCCATTCCCGCGGCTGGTCGGCACGGGCCGCGGCACCGGAGAAGAGCACGGCCGAAGCTGCCGTACCTGCCAAGAATTTAGCGCTTGCCAGGAATTTCCTCATCGCCCTCTCGTCTCCCACTTCCCGCGATCTTGTCGCACCAATAGCGGACGATGCCGGGATTGGGAATCCCGGTCTGTCCCTGGGTGGTTCAAACCATACTCTTTTTCCCTCCGCAAGAAAGGAGCGGAGGAAACCGTGCGGCATTTTTGCGCGCAGCCCGAAGGCCGTGTTCAGCGCTCGCCATGCTATATGCCGGGCGGCCCCAATTCGGGCGAATTTGCTTTGGAAAAGCACGCAATTGCCGGTATCGGGGCGCACCGGCGACGGTCTCGTCCTTTACTTGGCCCGGGCGCAGCTTAAAGTGCCGTGATTCGCAATGGAGCCGTCATGACTTCCTGGCTTTCGAGAACCTTGGCGAAGGTCGTTCTTGCCGTCGCCTTGCTCGGCGTCGGCATAGCCGTTGGCGCCGCCGCCTCGCCGAACAACGCCACGCCGCCCAGCGGCACGGTGAAGTCGACGCATGGCGCATGGTCGATCATCTGCGACACGCCGGCGGGATCGACCTCCGCG
>NZ_RZSB01000978.1:0-1877 GCF_004023285.1 Mesorhizobium sp. M2A.F.Ca.ET.067.02.1.1 | reverse complement strand
CGCGACGCCTCCAGCCCGTAGGGGCGCAGGCCATGCGGCCGTCCCGCGGCCATCACGGCATCCCAAAGCGCGGGAGCCAGGCTTGAGGGGCAGTGCAGTTCGTAGCTTAGTTCGCCCGTGAAGCCGATGCGCATCACCCGCACCGGAACGCCGGCGACGGTGCCTTCGCGGCCGCTGAGATAGGGGAAGGCGTCGCGGCTGAAATCAATGTCGCTCTGCAGCGCTTCGAGCACTTGGCGCGCCTTGGGTCCGGTGACGTTGAGGCCTGAGAAGGCGCCGGTGAGATTGAGCACGTCGACCTTCAGTCGCCACTCGGCATTCCAGAACAGCATGTCGGCATAGACGCGCGCCACCGCGCCGGTGGTTGCCGTCACATAGAACTGGTCCTGCGCCATCCGGTAGGCGACGCCATCGTCGACCACCGAGCCCATCTCGTTGAGCATCAGGCAGTAGCGCACGCGGCCGACAGGCTGGCTGGCATGCGCCATCGTGTAGAGGCGATCGAGGAACTCGCCGGCGTCCGGCCCGCGGATCTCCAACTTGCCGAGCGTCGAGACGTCGAGCAGGCCGACGCCTTCGCGCACCGCCAGGATTTCTTCGCGGACGGCTTCGTCAGCACTGCTGGAGTCACTGTAATGATAGGGCCGCCACCATGCGCCGACCGGTTTCATCGCGGCGTTGAGTGCGACGTGCCTTGCATGCAGCGCCGTGCGGCGTTCCAGCGCCTCGTGGTGGCCGGCAAGCACGCCGAGCGTTTCCGGCCCCACGGGAGGACGCGCCGTGGTGATGCCGATCTCGCCGACCGTCCGGCCGGTTGCCTCGGCGACGATCCGGGCGGTCGCCAAGGCCGAGTGACGTCCCTGGCTCGGGCCCATGCCGACAGTGGTGAAGCGCTTGACCAGCTCGATCTCGCGATAGCCGTCCTTGGTGGCGTTCTGCAGATCCTTGACCTGCAGATCCTCGTCGAAATCGACGAAGTCGCGTCCCTTGGGATCGGCGACGATCGGTTGCACATAGCGTGGCCGGGCGACTTTTGGGCTGGCCGCCGGAGGCTCATCGGCAACCGCATGGCCGAGTCTCGAGAGCGCGGCCGACGCCGCGCGCCGGCCGCTGGCGATGGCATCCTCGATCTCGTCCGTGCCGGCAACGGCGCCGGCGAGATGGACCGGACCTTCCGGCAGCGTGATCGCCATCGTTTGCGTGGCGGCGTCGTACCCGACCTTGCCGCCGGCCTGACACGGCAACTGCCACGCCGGGGCGCTGCCGATCGAAACCGTCAGCAGGTCGCAGGCGATCCAGCTTCCGCCGACACGGACGCGGGCGAGGTGACGATTTCCGGCCGTGCCTTCCGCCGCCTCGATAGTCGCGCCTTTGCGGATGGCGACGCCCTTGCCGCGGAGATCCGCTTCCAGCGGACTGGTAGCGCCGGCAGATCTCGGATCGACCAGCTCGACGACCGATACGCTGGCGTCCAACAGATCGAGCGCCGTCCGGTAGCCGTCGTCATGGGCGGCCAGCACCACGGCACTGTCGCCAGGCCGCACGCCATAGTGGCGGATCAGGCGCTGCGCGGCTCCGCCGAGCATGACCCCCGGCAGGTCGTTGTTGCGGAAGACGGCCGGCTGCTCGATGGCGCCAGTCGCCAGGATCACCTCCCGGGCGCGTGTCCGATGGAGGCGATCGCCGTGAATCAGCGGCAGCCAATTGTCCTCGTACCAGCCATTGCAGACGGTGCCGGTCAGCAGCTTGAGATTGGGCAGCGCCGCGAGCCGTGACGACAGGCCGGAGAGGACGGCCGGATCGTAGCGGCCATAGCTTAGCGCGCCGCCGATCTCGGGATTCTCCTCGCACAGCACCACATCGGCGCCGGCATCCGC
>NZ_RZSB01000977.1:0-1883 GCF_004023285.1 Mesorhizobium sp. M2A.F.Ca.ET.067.02.1.1 | reverse complement strand
CAATTCCGGGCTGTGGCGATCGAGGATCAGCGTATCGAGCGGTCCGAGGCTCGGCGCATCCTCTGTGAGAAGCCTGAAGCCTGCGTTGGCCGCCAGAACCAGCGTCTTGTCGGCGCGCGGCGAGATGCGAATCTCGCCGGAGAGCGGCATGCGCTCGACGCCATGGGCCATGCGGCCACGGCGGGTCATGACGTTGAGATCGGTGATCGGGCCACTGATCAGCGCGGCGCTGGTCGGCACATCGCCCGCAAAGGCGAGCGGCGCCGAGTCAGCGGTAAGCAGCGCCGGCGCCCGGCCGGCAATGTCGAGGACAATCCCCTCGCCTTCCAGCACCGACAGCGTGCGGTCGATGCCGGCGAAGCTGGAGAACGGCCCGCTGGTTTCGACGCGGGCCATGGAGACGCGCCAGTCGAAATCGTCGAGCCCGGCGCCGTCGGGCGAAACCGCGATCTCGGTGGTCGTGCCGCCGCCATTCTTCCACGGCATGACCCGGTAATCGGCGGCACGAAGGATACGCATCGGCTCAGCCCAATATGCCCGGCAGGTTGAGCTGGTGCTCCTTGGCGCACTCAATGGCGATGTCGTAGCCGGCATCGGCATGGCGCATGACGCCAGTCGCCGGGTCGTTCCACAAAACGCGCTCCAGGCGCTTGGCGGCTTCCGCCGTACCGTCGGCCACGATCACCATGCCGGCATGCTGCGAGAAGCCCATGCCGACGCCGCCGCCATGATGCAGCGAGACCCAGGTGGCGCCGGACGCGGTGTTGAGCAGCGCATTGAGCAGCGGCCAGTCGGAAATGGCGTCGGAGCCGTCTTTCATCGCTTCGGTCTCGCGATTCGGCGACGCGACCGAACCGGAATCGAGATGATCACGGCCGATGACGACGGGAGCCTTCAGCTCGCCCTTGGCGACCATCTCGTTGAAGGCGAGACCGAGCCGGTGACGGTCGCCGAGGCCGACCCAGCAGATGCGCGCCGGCAGGCCCTGGCACGAGATGCGCTCGCGCGCCATGTCCAGCCAGTTGTGCAGATGCGAGTTGCCGGGGGTCAGCTCGCGCACCTTGGCGTCGGTCTTGTAGATATCCTCCGGATCGCCGGACAGCGCGGCCCAACGGAACGGACCGATGCCACGGCAGAACAGCGGCCGGATATAGGCCGGCACGAAGCCCGGGAAGGCGAAGGCGTTCTCAAAACCTTCGTCCTTGGCGACCTGGCGGATGTTATTGCCGTAGTCGAGCGTCGGCACGCCGGCGTTCCAGAACGCCACCATCGCCTCGACATGCTCGCGCATCGACGCGCGAGCAGCCTTTTCGACGGCTTTCGGATCAGAGGTACGCTTCTCGCGCCATTCGGCCATGGTCCAGCCCTTCGGCAGGTAGCCGTTGATCGGGTCATGCGCCGAGGTCTGGTCGGTGAGGATGTCGGGGCGGATGCCGCGCCTGAACATTTCGGGCACGATCTCGGCGGCGTTGCCGAGCAGGCCGACCGATTTTGCTTCGCCGGCCTTGGTCCAGCGGTCGATCATGTCCATCGCTTCGTCCAGCGTCTCGGCCTTCTCGTCGAGATAGCGGGTGCGCAGGCGGAAATCGATCGAGTCCGGGTTGCATTCGATGGCAAGGCAGGAAGCGCCGGCCATGACGGCGGCCAGAGGCTGGGCGCCGCCCATGCCGCCGAGGCCGCCGGTCAGGATCCACTTGCCCTTGAGGTCGCCGTTGTAATGCTGGCGGCCGGCCTCGACGAAGGTCTCGTAGGTGCCCTGCACGATGCCCTGCGTGCCGATATAGATCCAGGAGCCGGCCGTCATCTGGCCGTACATCATCAGGCCCTTCCTATCGAGCTCGTTGAACTTCTCCCAGTTCGCCCAGTGCGGCACGATGTTGGAG
>NZ_RZSB01000976.1:0-1884 GCF_004023285.1 Mesorhizobium sp. M2A.F.Ca.ET.067.02.1.1 | reverse complement strand
CTATCGAGCAGGCAGGATCGTTTGCGCCGCCCGTGATAGCCGCTTGAACGCCCGAAAGGCACCGACTGGATCCGCGCCTTCCGCGCGCCCGGGGGTTGGCCGCGCACCGTGCTTCGCCCTATCTTCGGATTGAACAAGGACACGACCATGACCCGCATCCGGGCGATGACGAGGAACGATCTTGCCGATGTGTCGCGGCTGCTCGGCCAATCCTGGCGGCGGACCTACGCGCCGATCATGGGCGACGAGACCGTGGCCCGGCTCTCCGACGAAAGGCACGCGCCGGACCAGCTTGCGCAAGAACTCAAGGACGAGGACAAGATGTCCTTCGTCGCCGAACGCGCCGACGGCTCGATCGCCGGCTATGCTATGGCGGCGATGGACGCCAAAGGCGACGTCACGCTGGAGCGGCTGCATATCGAGCCGCAGGCGTTCGGGAGCGGGCTTGCGGTCGATCTTCTGCATGCCGTGCTTGCCGCCCACGCCGGCATCCCCTCGATCGCCCTGGAGGTGATCGATGGCAACGACCGCGCGATCGCCTTCTACCGCAAGCACGGCTTCGAGGTGGTCGAACGCCGCGAGACCGCCCACGGCGTCAGCGGCCACGCCTCGCTGATCATGCGCCGCATGCTGCCCATGGCTTAGATCGCATCAGGCGGCGAGCAGGCGCAGCGCCTGCATGACGCTGTCCTCGAAGCCGCCTGGCGCCCTGCCTGCCTCGGCCAGTTGCGCAGTATCCCAGCTCCGGCTCAGGCTTCCGTCGGCCATCAGGACGGCGCGGCTGCAGAGCGCCGGCACAGCCTCCACCACATGGGTCGACACGATCACGGCGTGACGGCCGCTCGCGCAGAGCGCGGTGATGACGCGTTTCACCTCCCAGGCCGCGACCGGATCGAGGCCGTTCAGCGTCTCGTCTAAGATCAGCAGCGGCGGCCGGCCGAGAAGTGCCGCGAGGATCGCGACCTTGGCTCGCGTGCCAAGCGAATATTCAGCAATCGGGCGGTCGATCCAGCGCCCGAGCTCGAGCCGCTCGAGGAGGTCGCCGCTCGGCAGATCGGCACTCGGCAGATCGGTACTCGGGAGATCGTTTGGCGCGCAGCCGCGGATCGAGGCGACGAGCTCCATATACTGGCGTCCCGACAGTGCCGCCGGCAATTCGTGCGGCTCGATGGCGAGGCCGAAGCCGGCCTTGGCGCGCTCCGGCGCGGCGGCAAGCGCGACGCCGTCGACCGCCACGCTGCCGCCGAGCAACGGGATCTGGCCGGTGATCGCCCTGATGAGCGTCGACTTGCCCGAGCCATTGGCGCCGAGCAGGCCGACTATGTCGCCCCGGCGGAGCGAGAGATCGATGCCGCGCACCACGGCGCGCCCGCGATAGCCGGCGCTGAGACCGCTGACGGCGAGGACTTCATCCATTGCGATACCTCTGTCGGGCCCGATGCCACAGGAAGAACACCAACGCCGCCAGGCCGATCAGCACGGTGCGTCCATATTCGAGCGTTTCATAGCTGGCATAGGCGAGCGCGCTGGCGAAGCTCAACATGGCAACGAATGGCGCGTTGAGGAAATAGGCGCCGAACACCGCATAGGCGCCGTTCAGCACCAGCAGCCAGAGTCCGCCCGCCACCGGCACGGCCCATGCCGACGGCTCGGCCGCGAGCGCCGCGCCGGCCGGCAGCAGGAAGAAGGCGAGCGACAATTGCAGTGGCAGTTGCACCAGCCGCAGCCACACGCGGGTGAAGCCGATAGGCGCCGTGCGCAGCACCGGCGAGCCGAGCGGCTGGCAGCGCAGGCTGAGCATGAAGACAAGAAGGCCGCCCGCCAGACCCGCGACCGCTGCCGGCCCGGCCGTGCGGCCGGCAAGGCTTGCCCATGCGCCAAGGA
>NZ_RZSB01000975.1:0-1899 GCF_004023285.1 Mesorhizobium sp. M2A.F.Ca.ET.067.02.1.1 | reverse complement strand
GCTCAAGAATCTCGAGGAGCCGCCGGCGCGTGCACGATCAGAATGAACAAGGTGCGCGCCGGCGGCTCCTCGAGATTCTTGAGCAAGGCATTGGCGGCGTTGGTGTTCATGTCGTCGGCCGGGTCGACGATGACGACACGGTAGCTGCCGTCATGCGAAGTCATTGACAGGAAGCGGCTGACCCTGCGGATTTCGTCCACGGTCAGCACCGTCTTGAAGCTCTTGGTCTTGTCGTTGGCGGGGCGCGTCAGATGCAGCACGCCCGGATGCGCGCCGGTGGCGATCTGGCGAAACAGTGGGGACGCCGGATCGGGAACGGCAAGCGTGTCGGGCGCCGTCCTGAAATCCGGATATTTCAGAAGATGGTGCGCCAGATGGAACGCCAGCGTCGCCTTGCCGATGCCGAGCGGCCCGGCAAAGATCAGCGCATGCGGCAGCTTGCCCGCGCGGTAGGCGCCAGCGAGCATCCCGGCCGCCGTCGCGTGGCCGATCAGCCGCGGCGTTTCGGCCGGCTCGGGCACGCCGTCCAGCGTGTCGTGCTGCTCTGGGGCGATGCGTTCGAAGATCATGCCGGCGCCGTCTCGATCCTTTGCGCCGGCAGCCTCTCTTCCAGCGCCGCGAAGACGGCGGCGGTGACGACATTTTCCACCGTATCGGGATCGGCGGCCGCGTCGATGACGATGCAGCGCTCCGGCTCCGCCGCGGCGATGGCCAGGAAAGCCTCGCGCCGCCGCCGGTGGATGGCCAAGGTCTCCTTCTCGAAGCGATCGGCGGCGTCACCCGCGCCGCGCCGCGCGGCCGCCCGCTTCAGGCCTTCGGCCGGATCGATGTCGAAGATCAGCGTCATGTCCGGCATCAAGCCGTTGATGGCCACCGCCTCCAGCGCCTTCATGAAATCGGCATCCAGACCGCCGGTGACACCTTGGTAGACTCGCGAGGAATCGATGAAACGGTCGCACAGCACGATCGAGCCGCGCTCGACTGCCGGCCGCATGACCTGCTCGACATGGTCGGAGCGCGCGGCGGCGAACAGGATTGCCTCCATTTTCGGGCCGAACGGCTCGGCCGCGCCGGACAGAAGAACGTGCCTTACCGCCTCGGCGCCAGGCGATCCACCCGGCTCGCGGCTGACCAGCACCTCATATTTCTTGGCGCGCATGCGCCGCGCCAGCCGCTCGATCTGCGTCGACTTGCCTGCTCCTTCGCCGCCCTCGAAGGTGATGAAAAATCCGCTCGCCAATCGAGACTGCCTTTGCCCGTGCTGGCCGCTGTCATAGCTCCCGTCCGACAAAAGGTCCACGAACTTGCCCGATCACAAATGTTTCTGACGCAGCCAGCCGACAGCGAGTTCCTTGGCCGCGTCGAGCGCACGCTGCGGCAGCGTGCCCACCTTCACCGATTCGGCGGCATAGAGCGGCGTCTGCTGGCTCAGCGTATCGCCTATCCAAACGCGCAGCTCACCGACCGGTTGCCCTTCCTCGACCGGCGCCGACACCGGACCCTGATAGACGATCCTGGCGGTCAGCTTGTCGCGGTTGGCTATCGGCAGAAAGATGTCTACGGGGCCTTTGGCTTTCAAGGCCAGGCCGGATTTGGCGCCGCCGAAGACCTGCGCTTCCCCGACCACCTCGTCCTTGGCGAAGATCTCGGTCTTCTGGAAGGACCGCGAGCCCCAGTCGAGCAGCTTGCGTGCCTCTTCGGAGCGTTCGCGGTCATTCGCCAGCCCGGTGAGCGCGGCGATCACGCGGATGCCGTTGTGACTGACGGTGCCGACCAGGCCGAAGCCCGCCTGTTCGCTGGCGCCGGCGACAAAGCCGTCGGCTTCGATGCCCATGGCGATCAGCGGATTGCGGTTCCTTTGCGCGATCTTGTTCCAGGTGAAGTCCGGCTGGCCGTAAT
>NZ_RZSB01000974.1:0-1900 GCF_004023285.1 Mesorhizobium sp. M2A.F.Ca.ET.067.02.1.1 | reverse complement strand
CCTATGCCTCGTCATTCTAGGGCGAAGCAAGGAGCGAAGCGACGCGCGCAGACCCTAGAATCCATGCCGATACCTTGGTCAAGAAATGCAACGGTCCGGAATAGTCGCCGTCAGCAGCGTCAACTGAGAGAAATCGCTGAAGCGCCGGTCGCGCCAACGGCACGGGTGATCGAGAAGACCAATCCGGAAGGGTGCGAGTTGCTTCACGGGATTGGCCGATGAACGTTCTGGACCGTGGTGGCTCTCAACCGTCACGGCATGGATTCTAGGGTCTGCGCGCGTCGCTTCGCTCCTTGCTTCGCCCTAGAATGACGAAGTGAAAGAGGGCGCCCCCCTCTGGCCTGCCGGCCATCTCCGCCACAGGGGGGAGATTAAGCGCTCCGTCGACGGTGATCCCCTAAATCAACTTCTCCAGCGTAATCGGCAGATCCCGCACCCGCTTCCCCGTCGCGTGGAACACCGCGTTCGCAATCGCCGGCGCGATGCCCACGATCGCCAGTTCCCCAACCCCCTTGCCGCCGAGGGCGGAGGAGTGCGGGTCGGGGATGCCGACCGAGATCGTCTGGATGTCGGGAATGTCGGCATTGGTCGGCAGCATGTAGTCGGCGAAATTGCCGTTGACGATGCGGCCGTGGCGGCGGTCGACGATGCCTTCCTCGAGCAGCGCCTGGCCGATGCCCATGATGATGCCGCCCTTCCACTGGCTTTCCGCCAGCTTGGGATTGTAGAGCCGGCCCGAATCCAGCGCCGACACCACGCGCGACACGCGCACCGTGCCGAAATCCTCATCCACCCGCACCTCGACGAAATGCGCGCACCAGGAATAGCGCGACCAGTCGCCCTCGGTGTGCGGGATCGACTTGGCGATGGTCGTGTAGTTCGCGTAGCGCTCCTCAGCTGTCGTGCTGGCTGGCAGCGTATCGCCCTTGGCTTCGATCTGCTCGCGGCCGACAGCGGCCATGAACTCGGCGATCGACAGCTCCGGCCCTTCGCCGCGCGGCGAGGCGATGCGGCCGTCCCGCACTTGCAGCGTGTTCGCCTGCAGCTTCTGGAACGGCGAGCGCGGATCGGAGAGCGCCAGGCCGACCAGCTCGTCCAGCGCCTGGCCGGCCGCCTTGTAGACGGCGCCGGTCATGACGCCCGCCAGGCGAGAGCCGCCGGTGACGCCCGCGCGGGCGAAGTGGGAATCCCCGAGCTTCACCGACACGCGTTCCACCGGAACGCCGAGCGTCTCGGCCGCCGTTTGCGCCAGGATCGTGTAGGTGCCCTGACCCATGTCAATGGAGGAGCTTTCGACCACGACCGAACCGTCGGCAAGGATCTTCACCACCGCCTCGCCATGCGCGCGCCGCACCGGATACGTGCCGGCGGCCATGCCCCAGCCGACGAGCTGATGACCGTCGCACATCGAGCGTGGCGCCGCCGAGCGCTTCGCCCAGCCGAAGGCTTCGGCGCCGGCGGCAAAGGCCTCGCGCAACTGGCGCGTCGACCACGCCTTCTTCGCGTGTGGATCCTGTTCGGCATAATTGATCAGCCGCATCTCCAGCGGATCGATGCCGAGCTCATGAGCCAGCTCGTCGATGGCGCATTCGATGCCGAAGGCGCTCGGGTTCTCGCCCGGCGCGCGCTTTGCTCCCGGCACCACCGTGTTGACCCGCACCACATTCTGCCTCGAGGAGAAATTCGGCGTGGCGTACATGATCGAGGTGACCGAGCCGAGCGGTTCGACCCACATGCCGTCGACCGCCGTCTCGTTGACGCCGCGATGCACGATCGACTGGATCCTGCCATCCCTGTCGGCGCCGATCGCCACCGTCTGCCGTGTCGCGGCGCGGCCGCCATAGGAGGTGAAATTCTGCGGGCGGTTGAGCACCAGCTTGACCGGCCGCCCCAGCATCTG
>NZ_RZSB01000973.1:0-1904 GCF_004023285.1 Mesorhizobium sp. M2A.F.Ca.ET.067.02.1.1 | reverse complement strand
CAAGGACCTCGCCCTGACCAAGGGGCTGAGGACCACCTTCGGCTCGCCGATCTTCGCCGATTTCATCCCTGACACGGACGACTTCTTCGTCGAGCGCATCCGCAAGGCCGGCGCCATCATCATCGGCAAGACCAATGTTCCGGAATTCGGCCTTGGCTCCAACACCTACAATCCGGTCTTCGGACCCACTCTCAACGCCTTCGACCCGGCGCTGACCGCCGGCGGCTCGAGCGGCGGCGCGGCGGTGGCACTGGCGCTAGACATGCTGCCGGTCGCCGACGGCAGCGACTTCGGCGGCTCGCTGCGCAATCCGGCCGCCTACAACAATGTCTACGGCTTCCGTCCCTCGCAGGGGCTTGTGCCCGCCGGCCCCGACATCGACGTCTTCTATTCGCAAATGGCCGTCGAGGGACCGATGGGCCGCAGCGTGCGCGACATCGCGCTGCTGCTCGACGAACAGGCGGGCTACCATCCGCAGGCACCCTTGTCCTATGCCAAGGAGGGCTCGTTCCTCGGCGGCTTGGGGACGAAAGCCTCCGGCGGCCGCGTCGCCTGGCTGGGCGATCTCGGCGGCCATCTGCCGACGGAACCGGGCGTGCTCGACCTCTGCGAGACCGCGCTTGCCCGCTTTGCGGACGCGTCGTTCCCCAGCGAAGCGCTGGTGCCGGATGTCGATTTCGAGGCGTTGTGGCAGGCTTTCGTCACCTTGCGCCAGGCAAGCAGCGGCTGCGGGTTGAAAGCGCATTACGATGACCCGGAAAAGCGCAGGCTTCTGAAGCCTGAGGCCGTCTGGGAAGTGGAACAGGCGATACGCCTTACCGCGCCGCAGATCCATGCCGCCAGCGTCCAGCGCACCGCGTGGCATCGCACGCTGCTGTCGCTGTTCGAGCGCTTCGACCTCATCGCTCTGCCGACCGCGCAGGTCTTCCCGTTCGACGTAACCACCCACTGGCCGCGCGAGGTCGCGGGGCGGACCATGGACAGCTATCATCGGTGGATGCAGGTCTCCGCCTTTGCAACGCTGGGCGGCTGCCCGGCGCTCAACGTGCCGGCCGGCTTCGACGCAAAAGGCCGGCCGATGGGCATGCAATTGATCGGCCGCCCGCGCGGCGACCTCGCCGTGCTCAAGGCCGGCGCCGCCTACGAGGCGACGCTGCCCTGGCCGGTGGGGGCCGCGTGACGGGCCGATCTGTCCGGCCAGCTTGCGCCAGCGCCAATCTCGTGCATTGATCGCGCTCCGCCCAAGTCGGCGCCGTCCTGTTCGAGGGAAATCATGTCGCTGGAACTCTACGCAACCTATGTCGTCGCCTGCATCGTCATCATCCTGGTGCCGGGTCCCACGGTCACGCTGATCATCGCCAACAGCATCCGCCACGGCTCGCGCGCGGGCTTGGCCAATGTCGCCGGCACGCAGGCCGGGCTCGCCATCATGATCGCCATCGTCGGCATCGGCCTCAACACGCTGATCGCCGGCATGGGCCACTGGTTCGAATGGGTGCGGCTGCTCGGCGCCGCCTACCTGATCTGGATGGGCATCCAGATGTTTCGCGCAAAAGGCGCGCTGAACCCGGACGGGTCGGCGAAGAAGCCGCGCGGCGGCTTCTTCCTGCAGGGTTTTCTGGTGGCGATCAGCAATCCGAAGACCTTGGTGTTCTTCGGCGCCTTCTTCCCGCAGTTCATCGCGCCGCAGGGCAATTACACGCTGCAGATCGTGGTCATGGGCCTGACGGCGATGATCTTCGCCGCCATGTCGGACTCGACCTACGCCCTTGCCGCCGGCCGCGCCGGCCGGCTGCTGTCGGCCAGCCGCGTCAGGCTGATGTCACGCATCAGCGGCAGTTTTCTCGTCGGCGGCGGGCTCTGGCTGGCGTTTACGAAAGCGAAGTGAGCAGTCTTCCTCGCCC
>NZ_RZSB01000972.1:0-1905 GCF_004023285.1 Mesorhizobium sp. M2A.F.Ca.ET.067.02.1.1 | reverse complement strand
TGTTCAGCCTATCGGCGATGCGCGCGAGCTGCCAGACCTGCTCCTCCTCGAGGAACTGAGCCTCGTCGACGAATACGCAATGCACGGTCGTATGTTCGTGATGCTCGGCGACCCTGGCGAAGAGATCGTCGCCGTCGCGGAACATCTCGGCCTCGGATTCGAGGCCGATGCGCGACGAGATCAAGCCGCTGTCGCCCTTGCGATAATGTCCGGCGACGAACAGCATCGTCGACATGCCGCGTTCGCGATAGTTGTAGGACGCCTGCAAGAGCATCGTCGTCTTGCCGGCGTTCATCGTCGCGTAGTGGAAGTAAAGCTTGGCCATGCGTCCTTCTAAGCTCACAGGTCGGCACCGGGGGAGGGGGGCGGAGGCTCCGTCCACCAAAAACTCCCTGCCGTCTAAAATCCGATGTCGTTCAAAAGCCTGTCATGTCGCGTAAAGGCCAGCGCGCGCCGTTCGTCGTGAGGTTGAAGCGCTTGAAACGGCTTCAAAATGGTGTTTGGCTGACGAAACAAGGCGGGCGCAAGAACCGTGACTTCGCACCGCCTGGTAATTGCAATGGGAGAAAGTTCATGTCGCGTATGAAATCTATCGCCGCGGGCATCGGCCTTGCGGCGCTTCTGACCACGACCGCCGCTTATGCCGGCGATCCGGCGAGCTGCAAGGCGGTTCGCCTGTCCGATGTCGGCTGGACCGACATCCAGGCCACGACGGGGCTGGCCTCGGTGCTGCTCACCGCGCTCGGCTACGAGCCGCAGACGATCCAGCTTTCGGTACCGGTGACCTATGCGTCGCTGAAGAACAAGGACCTCGATGTCTTCCTCGGCAACTGGATGCCGTCGATGACCAACGACATCAAGGACTATACTGCGGACGGCTCGGTCGAGACGATCAGCACCAACCTGACCGGCGCCGGCTATGGCATCGTCGTGCCGACCTATGTCGCGGATGCCGGCGTCAAGACGCTGACCGATCTCGGCAAGTTCAAGGACAAATTCAACGGCAAGATCTACGGCATCGAGGCCGGCAATGACGGCAACCGCATCATCCTCGACATGATCAAGAACCCGAAGGACAATCTCGAGGGCTTCGAACTGGTCGAGTCGTCGGAAGCCGGCATGCTGACGCAGGCCGAGCAGTCGATGAAGAACAATGAGTGGATCGCCTTCCTCGGCTGGACGCCGCACCCGGTGATGGGTGCCATGAAGATCACCTATCTCGACGGCATGGGCGACAGCGGCTTCGGCGCCGCCACCGTCTACACCAACGTGCGCAAGGGCTACACCACCGAATGCCCGAACGCCGCCAAGTTCATCGCCAACCTTAAGTTCAATCTCGATATGGAAGGCGAGATGATGGACGCGATCCTGAAGGGCGGCGATGCCCAGACGGTGGCGAAAGACTGGCTGAAGAAGCATCCCGACGCCATTGCGCCGTGGATTGCCGGCGTCACCACCTTTGATGGCGGGGACGCGGCTGCCGCCGTCAAGACCGCGCTCGGGAGCTGAGCCGCTTGGGACCGGCATGATTTCCGGAAAAGGGCAGCCCTTGAAGAGGCTGCCCTTTTTCATATGCCAGGAGACGTGAGAGGATGACCGCGCGGCAAGCGCGGCGAAGCCGAGAGGGGAAAGATGGATCCGATTTCGAAATTCCTGACCGACTACAAAATCCCCATCGGGCCGTGGGGCAAGGCGTTCTTCGGCTTCCTGACCGACAATTTCGACACCATCTTCCGGGCTTTTTCAAACGGGTTGAATTTCATTCTCGACGGGGCGGTGAACCTCCTGCTGATGGTCCCGCCGGTGCTTCTGGCGCTGGTCATCGCGATCGTCGCCTGGCTTCTGCAGCGCTCGCGGCCGCTCGCCATCGGCGTCTTCCTCGGCCTGATCTTCATCATCAACCAG
>NZ_RZSB01000971.1:0-1909 GCF_004023285.1 Mesorhizobium sp. M2A.F.Ca.ET.067.02.1.1 | reverse complement strand
GCAAGTGCCTCATTCCAGCCACGACCGTCCAGTCCGAAGGCGACTGAGGCCCGCTGCCGGCGCTCGCGCCGCATCGGTTCGGAGCCAGGTTCGCTGGCCCAGGCCAGAAGGCGAGGCTCCACCACGTCCGAAATTATTGTCGGCACACCCGTGCGATGGTCTTCCCAGGGGAAGAAATCGTACCAGCTTCGCCAAAGGCGTCTGCGCAAGCCAACGGAATGCTCGGCGCGCGTCAGGGCAAGATAGCTGATCGAGATCACCCGCTGTTGGCGCTCTTCACCGATCCGGTCACGATCGGCAAACGTGTAGAGTTGCTCGATGTAGCCGAGCTGGTGGCCGGTCTGATGTTCCACCCATCCTCGCAGCCCGGACTGCAGTGAGCGATGGCCATGCTCGAAGGGACCCGATGGCAAGGCATCGCCGGCCCCAACGGCAAGCACGCTTGGACCATGCTCGGTCATCGCCACAACGACAGCGATCAAGTCCACGCTTGCATCGTGGGCCTTGCTCGAACGCCTAGCCTTGCTGCCTGTCACTGCCTGGTCCTGCATGATCTCCCGCGCGTCAGTCAGCACTGGTCGAGAAGCTGAATCGCTTCGATTCGAAGGTGGACTGCGACCGGTGCGCGGTCAACGGTCCTGGATCGGTCTTCATCGGCCGCAGCCGGTGCTTAGCAACGTCTCGGTGCTAGCCGCGATCTGGTACCATTCAAGCAGCTCGCGCGGGCAAGCGTGGGCCGAAGTCCCGCTAGCGATCGCGCACTAGATCCAATGCGGTATTGTGGAAGTTCTCATCATGGCGTCGATTGCTCGGCCGACCGCGCTTCTTCAATATCAGGCCGCCGGCGCCGTCCTGGTCATAGGCCTGCAACAGCCGGTGAACCTGACTGCGGCTGAGATGAAGGAGCTCAGCCGCCTGGACGACGCTCAGCCGTCGGTCGCGGATCTTCTGGATGGCTTCGAGACGACGCAGCTCTTTTTGCGACAAGGTGACAACTGTCGCACTACTAAATAGCTGCTACATGTGATGTTGCATAATCAACAGACTGGAACTCTTGTTTCGGAATTCGGCAATATGCAGAAAGTCGCCCGCCTTTCGGAAGGCGCTCCTCGCCGGGGGTAGTCGGCCCCGCGTCCCGCCTGCGGCGGCGCTATGCTGACGCTCCTTCGGCTACCCTCTTAACCGGTCTCGTCGCTGCAGTCGGTCCCGCGTCGCGCCTGAGGCGCCGCTATGCTGACGCTCCTACGGCTGCCTTTTTCTTTGAAGAGCGGCCGGGGTATTGTGCATCCTCCGCACAACGAAATCCCATACGACCGAGATCCCCTGACAACGACAGGCAACAGCCTCACGAGGGGAGAGATGGTCTTGGCCATCTCTCCCCCGCGAATGCCGCCTGCGCAGAGCGGGGCCGCCCGCTCGCAAGGCGGTGAATGATTCTCACCGCCTGACCGGATCCGATCCGCCCCGCTCGACGCGCAGCTCAGCTCCGCTCGCCGGCATTCGCCCCCCACTCTGCCGCGCGCTCACGCGCCCCCGGAAGGCATGCCGAGGGGCATGCCTTCGGCATCTAAGGAAAGGACCTGAACCATGACCACCCATGCAAAGAGTGCGGAAACCACGGCTGCCAGCGAGAGCGGCACTGGAGTTTTCATCCCACTGAACAAGCTGAAGAAGTCGCCTCGCAATGCGCGCAAGACCCCGCATAGCGAGGCGATCATCGAAGCCTATGCGGCAAGCATCGCCGCCAAGGGCATCCTGCAAAACCTCGTTGTCGAGCCTGAGCGTGACAGCGAGGGCGAGGAAACCGGCTTCTATTTCGTTACCATCGGCGAGGGCCGCAGGCTGGCGCAGCTTCTGCGCGTGAAGCGCAAGCAGATCAGGAAGACCGAACCGATCCGCTGCATTATTG
>NZ_RZSB01000970.1:0-1914 GCF_004023285.1 Mesorhizobium sp. M2A.F.Ca.ET.067.02.1.1 | reverse complement strand
GTCGAACACTACGGTATAGACCCATTGCGGGTTCTCGCCCTTGCCATGTGCGTTGCTGTCCGGAAAGACGAAGCCGCCCCGAACGGCCTCGATCCTCCCGTTCTTGTCGCGCGCGTAGCGCGGCAGGCGCGTATGTTCGGTCGGGTTGAAATTCTTGGTGCGCACCCGGTCGCCCGCTTGGAACCGCGCCGGCGTGGCGACCGGCCGGTCGCACGGCCCTCCCTTGGCGAGCACCGCCGGCACATCCGCTGCCTTGAGCACCGTTTTCGGCGTCGAGGCCGCATCGACCGCTCTGCCGGCGGCAAGGTCGCGCTCGGTGACGAAGCCATGGCGCTTCAGCAGCGTTTCCAGTGCCTTGATCCAGATCTGGTAGTAGCTCGACGAATAGTAGTCGGCGGGATGCAGCGATTCCCGGGCATGCCGGCTTTCATCGATGTTCCAGGCACCCATGGAGCCGGCGGTGAGCGTCACGCCCAACGCCCGCCTTTCCCATGCGGCGTGGAAATAAGGCTCGTCCTTCTCGGGCGCGACCGGCCCGAAGCCCATCTGTCCGCCGAGATCCTGCGGCCCGTTCATGCCGGCTCTCCTTCCGGCTCTTTGGCAAGCGCCGTGCCGATCATCGCGTCGCGGCTGACCAGCCCGGCGAGTTGCTCCTCGCTCCAGCCTTCCGTGCCCTTGGGCCGCATCGGCACCACCAAGTAACGAAGCTCGGCGGTTGAATCCCAGACGCGGATTCTTTTGTCCTTGGGCAGCGTCAGCCCGAATTCCTCGAGCACGCCGCGCGGATCGATCACCGCCCGCGAGCGGTAAGGCGGCGCCTTGTACCAGACCGGCGGCAGGCCGAGCACCGACCACGGATAGCACGAGCACAGCGTGCAGACGACGAGGTTGTGCGTCTCCTCGGTGTTGAACAAGGCCTGCATGTGCTCGCCCTGGCGGCCGGTATAGGAAAGCGATTCGATGGCGGCGGTGGCGTCGTGCTTCAGCCATTCGGCATAAGCCGGATCGTTCCAGGCCTTCGCCACCACCCGCGCGCCATTGCGCGGGCCGATCTTCGTCTCGTAGGTATCGACGATGACGTCGATGGCCGCCGGATCGATCAGGCCTTTCTGGGTCAGGATCGTCTCCAGCGCGCGCACGCGCGCCGCGAACGGATCGAGCTCGTTGTCGTGGTCATGATCGTGGGTCATGCCCCGAGACTAGGATCGGCTGCCGTTGGCCGCAAGCGCCACGCCTTGGGCCAGCGGAACTGGAGCGAAACTGAGGCTTCGCTCCAGGTTTGTTTTCTGAGGCATGATCTTGTCCGAAAAGTCTGCAACTTTTCGGGATTGTGCTCCTACTCGGCCGCCACCTTCTTCGGTTCCGACTCGCCGTCGAACAGTGAGGGTTGCTCGCCGCCTTCCACTACATGCAGCGCCGGCTGGCTCTTCTTCGACGAGAAGCTGAGCAGCCAGCCCGAGAAATTCTCGAAATAGACGTAGATCACCGGCGTGACGAACAGCGTCAGCGCCTGCGAGGCGAGCAGGCCGCCGACCACCGCGATGCCGAGCGGCTGGCGCAATTCAGCGCTGGCGCCGGTGCCGAGCGCGATCGGGAAGGTACCCATCAGCGCGGCCAGCGTCGTCATCATGATCGGCCGGAAACGCATCAGGCAGGCCTTGTGGATGGACTCCTTCGCCGACATGCCCTGTCGCCTCAGCTCCAGCGCGACGTCGACCATCATGATGCCGTTCTTCTTGACGATGCCGATCAGCATCAGGATGCCGATCACCGCGATCACCGAAAGATCCATGCCGGCGAAGCGCAAGGCCACTACCGCGCCCAGCACCGCCGACGGCAGGCCGGTGAGGATGGTGAGCGGATGGATGAAGCTCTCATAGAGCATGCCGAGCACGATATAGATCGTGAGAATCG
>NZ_RZSB01000096.1:0-11951 GCF_004023285.1 Mesorhizobium sp. M2A.F.Ca.ET.067.02.1.1 | reverse complement strand
GGGACGATCTAGATGCGAATTTTTCAGAGATCACTGGCCGCCGCCGCTCTGGCATGGTCCTGTATTCTGTTGCCGTTGAGTCCTTCGGTTAATGCCGCCGACCGCTTCATCGACGTGTCGAGCCCATCGCTACACCGCGTCTTCGTGCCGGTTTCCCAATCCGCCACCATCCAGGTCAACGCGACGCTGGGCGACATCGTCGTCGGTGACGAAAAGATCGCCGACGCGCAGCCGATGACCGACAAGACGCTCTACATTATCGGCAAGAGCGTCGGCACGACCACGGTTAATTTGTTTTCCGAAGACAAGCGCTCGCTGGGCGCCATCCAGATCGAGGTCGGCCAGGATGTCAGCGACATGGCGGTCGCCATCCGCCAGGTGGCGCCAAAAGCGCGCATCGAGATCGGCTCGATCAACGGCAAAATCCGGCTTTCCGGCCACGTCAAGGATGCTGCAACACTGGCGTCCATCGTCGAGGTCACCCAGCAATATGGTCCCGACGCGATCATCAATTCGGTTACGATCGATGACAGCGAGCAGGTCAATCTTTCGGTGCGCATCCTTGAGGCGAAGCGAAATGCCGGCCGCGATCTTGGGGTGTCGATCAGAAGCACGAATAGTCGCGGCACGACTCGAACCGGTACAGGCGATGCGGCAGTCGATGAGGACAATAAGGTGCTCGGCCCGGGAGATATCCTCTCCGGCCTTTTGTCGAACACCAGCCCATTCGCAGCGTTGATAACTAGGGTAATCGACAACAACCTCAAGGTTGATCTGATCATCGAGGCGTTGGAGGCAAAGGGCGTCGTGCGTACATTGGCCGAACCGAACCTCACCACGGTTTCCGGTGAGACGGCCAGCTTCAATGCCGGCGGCGAGGTGCCGGTGCGCAGTGTCAACGCGCAAGGCGAAGTCGAGATTGTGTTCAAGCAGTTCGGCGTCAATCTGAACTTCACGCCGGTGGTATTGGACGACGGCAAGATCCACATGAAGCTGGCGCCGGAAGTCAGCGACCTGACCGGCTTCACCGCCGCCGGCGATCCGATCTTCACCAACCGGAAACTTTCGACTGTAGTCGACCTGCGCGACGGCCAGAGCTTCGCCGTGGGCGGTCTGCTCTCGAGCAAGAACACAATACAGCAAGACCAGGTGCCATGGCTTGGCCAGGTGCCGATCGTCGGCGTTCTGTTCCGCAATTCGAGCACGGCAAAGGAAGAGACAGAGCTCGTCGTCATCGTGACACCGCACCTGGTGCGGCCGGTGAAGCCTGGCGAGCAGCTGGCCACGCCATTTGACAAGACGAGGCCGGCCAACGATCCGGAACTCATGCTGCTCGGCCAACTGGAAGTCAGCAAGGACATGATCCGCAAGTATGAGCATGGCGACGGCGTCACCGGCCCCTACGGCCACATGCTGGATGTCAAATCGAAGGACAAGCTGCTCTATGTCAAGAAGTAAGCTCCTGCTCATCCTTCTCGGCACTAGCCTGCTCGCGGGCTGCGCCGCCGACTATCTGCACAACTACGACACGATCACGCTGGCCGCGGGTGACTCGCAGAAGGCAAACCAGCTGCTGCAGACGGTCGATCCATATAACCCGGCTTCCAACAACACGAAGATCGAAGGCAATGGCGCACGGTCCGTCGGCGTCGTGCAGAAATACAAGCTGCCGCCAAGCACGGCCGCGCCGACGACGAACATGACGGTCAACGTCGGTCCGTCGGGTACGAGCACACAATGACCTGAACGAAAGGAAGCGGTTACGTCAGGCATGCGGCGCCTGACACCAAGGGGTAAGGGGTAGGCCATGCTGCGAACCATTCGCGCGTTCTGGCACGATCAGAGGGGAGTAGCGCTGATCCTGGTCAGCGTCATGTTGCCAGCCATTATCGGCTTGTCACTGCTGGCAATCGACATGAGCCGGATGAACAATCTGGACAACGACCTGCAGAAGGGCACGGATGCGTTGGCGCTCGCCGCGGCCGCCGAATTGAGCGGCAGATCCGACTCATGGACGCGCGCCGAGAATGCTATAACCAACCTGGTATCCAACACCACGATGTTCTCCGACGGGGGGGCCGTTTCGCTGACCGCCGGCAACGGAGCCGCCAGCGTAGACACGACCTACCCCGCTTGCCGATCGAAGGGCCAAATTTCGTGGTGTTACCTCGCAAGCATTCCAACGAACGATTCCGACCCGATTACGTCGGCGAACTATGCCGCGTCGCCTATTACCACTCGTTTCATCCAGGTGTGGGCCCAGCCGGAGGGTTTCACGCCCATGTTCCCGGTCTCGGTCTCATCTTCGGGGAGCGCGACCGACAAAAGCTATAACCTCACCGCAGTCTCCGTGGCGGGTTTCACCTCGGGTGTTTGCAATTACACGCCTGTGTTCATGTGTAACCCCTACGAGATGGTGAATGGCACCAATACGGCGGGCGGCGTCACGCTGGAGCAGGCCGTAACGGATCCGGCAATCCATCGCCGGCTAATCGAACTTCGAATGGTCGGGAACGGTGCAGCTTACGGCCCTGGCAATTTCGGTTTCCTACAACCGCCGGACGGCGTCGGCAACGGCGCACAGGCTCTAGCCCAAACGATCGCCACATCGAACCCGCTGGGTTGCTATTCGGCGCAGGGAGTAAACACCAAAACCGGCCAAAACACGGGACCGGTTCAGGACGCCTTCAATGTCCGATTTGGAATCAACGCCAGCGGCAATGCCTTCAACAGCCCGGAATACGGTCCAGCAGAAAATGTCCGTAAGGGAGGAGTACGATCCAACGGAAATTCGAGCCAGTGTCCGCAATACAATCAGCTGACATTTAACGGCCCCGGTAACAAAGGCCTACCCAGAGATCAAACGACGCCGTACATGGGCGGTCGTATGGGAGCCGGAGACTACCTGCTTCTTGGGCAGGGGAACTACTGGCAGACCAATTTTGGGAGCGCCTCTTATCCGAGCGCCTGGGATACAACCACGCCGACGCGATACGAGGTCTATAAGTACGAACGTGCCGCTTTGGCGAATGGGACGCTACCCCCATCGCCCCCCACTGCCGCTCAGTCGCTGGTCGGTGTGCAGTCAACTGGCGGAGAGGTTGGAACGCCACCCAGTGGCTGTCAGCCACCGGTGACGACTGTCGATCGCCGCCTAATCTACGGAGCGTTGTTGAATTGCACTGCGCTTGAGGCAGCCGGCTACGATCTCAACGGCAACAGTTCCAACCTCCCCGTCGAAGCCTTCGCCAGCTTCTTTCTGACCGAGCCGGTAGCGTCGGCCTCCTCCGACGCCTCGGTCATGGTGGAACTGGTGGACATCAGCGGACGCGAGGGTCAGGGTACACTCGACAACTTCCTGCGCAACGAAGCGCAGCTATATCGGTGACGGCGATGTCGAAGCTGCTGTCCCGCATATTTCAGCGTTTTTGGTTCGATCAGCGCGGTACCGTCATCCTCGAAATGAGCCTGGTGGCGCCGCTCATGTTGCTCCTGTCGGCCGGCGTGTTTGAATTCGGCAATCTCATTCACGACAAGCTTTTAATGGAAGCAGGCCTAACCGACGGAGCCCGGTTCGCCGCCCGCTGCAACAGCAAGCTCTATACTGACGCCGGGCTCGCGGCGATCGATTGCGCGGACCGGGCAAAGAACATCACCGTGTTCGGCAATATAGCGGGGACGGCGCCCGCACGTATCCCCGGGTGGCAAAAATCGGATGTCACTATCGACTCCGCCACCTGCGTGAACGCTATCGATTCAAGCGGCACTGTCCTCTATCTGTCGACGACATCGCAGGTCTGTATCGTCACGGCGTCCGGCACTTACAAATACAGCGAACTGGACAGCGTCGGCCTGCTGTCATTATTTAACATCACCACCGTCACACTGGGGACCAGCCATCAGGAGCGGTTGATCCGATTTTGATGATGCTGAAACGATTCCTACGAGCGGAAGACGGAGCAACGATGGTCGAGATGGCCATCGCGATGACGCTTCTGCTCACTCTTACCTTGGGTTTCGTCGATTTCGGTTACGCATTCTATCAGTGGAACGCAGCAACCAAGGCGGTGCAGATCGGTGCGAGGCTCGCTTCCGTCTCGGATCCGGCCGTCAACACAGCCACGCTTGCGGCGGCCGACCCAGGTACAAATCCAGGAGCCCCGATTACGGCCGGAACATACTCATTCGAGTGCAAATATTCCGGCAGCACCGGCGCTTGCAATGGCAATTCCGCGATCTTCAACGCTGCCGCTTTCAGCCGCATTTTCCGCGGTGATACGGCAGTGACCAACGATGATGATTGCCCGGGGCTGGCCGCCAACCAACGACCGGGGATGTGCCAATTTTTCCCCGGCTTGCAACGCGCCAATGTCGTGGTGACCTATACCGCCACCGGCCTCGGTTACCAGACGCGCTTGGGTGGCCCGGTGCCGACCATCACCGTCAGCCTACAGAACGTTCCGTTCCAATTCTTCTTCTTGGGCGGGCTGCTCGGGTTTGCAGATAAAACGATGCCATCCATGTTGAGTACAGTAACGGGCGAAGATTTAAAGAGCACATCTCCATGAACGCCATCGACACCAGAGTTCTCCCGACCAAGCGCAAACAGGTGGCGCTGTTTTCCGCCGACGCGAATTTCAAGCGCGATGTCACCACGCGGCTCGACGCGCTGGCGATCTATGACGTCAAGGTCTTGGATGCGGCGGAGTTCCTGAAGGGGCCGCCGGTCGACAGCCGTCCAGGCATCATCATCCTCGATCTCGGCAATGGCGAATTGCTCGGCAATCCTGCGATCGTCGAGGCGCGCGCGGCCTGGGCTTCGGTGCCGCTGATCGCGATTTCCGACGAGCTCACCTCCGAGCAAACGCGCGTTCTGGTGCGCATGAACGCCTCCGACTGGCTGCACAAGCCGCTCGATCCCAAGGAGTTGCTCAACGCCGTCACCTTCCACGACACCGGCAACCAGGGCACCAAGAGCCGCATCATCACCTTCATTGCCGCGAGCGGCGGCGCCGGCGCGACCACACTGGCGATCTCCGCGGCGGAGCATCTGGCCTCGAAGTCTTCGGAACGCGCGGCTTCGACCTGCCTCGTCGACCTCGACTTCCAGAGCGCCAATTGCGGCGCCTATCTCAACCAGTTCAACCAGTTCGACCTCGCCGGCATCATCGGCCAGCCGGACCGGCTCGACGTCGAGCTCATGGACGTCATCAAATTGGAGCGGCCGTCCGGCCTCACGCTCTATTCCTTCGAGCGGCCGCAGCTGCCGTTCGAGCCGCACGGTTCCGACTTCGTGTTCCGGCTGCTCGACCTAGTCGCCTACCGCTTCGACGACATCGTCATCGACCTGCCCAACATCGAGACGCCGTGGCACGATTCCGTGCTGCGCACGAGCGACGAGATCTTCATCGTCTTCGAGCTCAACGTCGCTTCGCTGAGGCAAGGCAAGCGGCTCTACAAAAAGATTCGCGAATTGCGCGGCAACAATGTCAGCATCACTCTGGTCGCCAACAAGCACAAGCGCAAATGGTTCGGCAACCACTTCTCGCGTAGCGAGCTGGAGAAGATCTTCAAGGCGCCGCATATCAAGTCGCTGGCGCTGGACAATGCGCTCCTGGCCGACGCGCTGAACCGCGCCATCCTGCCCTCCGAGGTGGATGGACGCGCGCGCTTCAACAAGGACTTGAAACGCATGTTCAAGGAGCGGCTGGACAATGCTCAGCGCTAGGCGCTTCGCTGCGATACACTTGGCCGGCGCGTGCCTCGCCGGGCTGACGCTGTTGTCGGCCTGCGGTCTGGCGCAAGCCGGATCGGGGCTGCCGCCGCTGCCCGCCATGGGCCCCAGCCTGCGCAAGGCGGTCGCCTTCCAGACGAGCGAACAGCCCGGAACGATCGTCATCCGCAAAAACGAGAAGGCGCTCTATCTGGTGACCGGCCCGGGTCAGGCGCTGCGCTATCAGATCAGCGTCGGCCGCGACGGCTTCGGCTGGACCGGGACGGTCAAAATCGCCTCCAAGACCGAATGGCCGGAATGGCGCCCGCCCAAGGAAATGCGCGCGCGCCAGCCGGAACTGCCGGCGATGGTGCCGGCCGGTCCCTACAATCCGCTCGGCGCCAGGGCGCTTTATCTTTCGCGCGACGGGCGCGACACGCTCTATCGCATCCATGGCACCAACGATCCCAAGGGCGTCGGTTTCGACGGCACGTCCGGATGCTTCCGGCTGACGAACACCGATGTGATCGATCTCTTCAAACGCGTCGCGGTGGGCGCAAAGGTGGTGGTTGAATGACGATGATCAGCGAGCCGGACGTTAAGGCAATCGAACTCGGTCACCGGGAAGCGGTTCCGGAAAAGCCCAGCCGGGCCAGGATGATCGGCGTCATCGCCGTCGGCGCTTTGCTTGTCACCGCCATCAACGTGACGGCCGCGGTCTATCTCTATCGCGGCGTCAACGACCTCAAGGCGATCGAGGCGCGGCTGGATCAGCTCGGCCAGTTCGAGCAGCGCATCGGCGCCCGCATCGACACCGTCAACAACGGTTTCCAGAGCCGGTTCGAGACGCTGGACCGCCAGCTGCAGGCGAATTTCGGCCAGATCAACAGCAATGTCGCCAAGCTCGAGCAAGGCCAGCCCGTCGGGGCCGGCGAACCGGCGCCCGGCGCTCCGGAGCCGAGCATGCTCGGCAACACAACGGTGGCGGATGCGTCCGCGGTCGATGAAAGCTCCGGCGACGGGCAGCCCTCGTTCAAGCGCAAGGTCGCGCCCCCGGGTCCCAACCCGTCCTACCAGCGCATCCAGCAGCCCGACGGCAAGGTCTATTACAAGAAGATCAACTGATCGCGCGGGCCGCCTGAGCCGGCCGCTTACAGATCACGCTGCAGCGCAAGCATGCGGACCGCGCGGGCTTCGGCACGCAATTTCGCCTCGCGCAGGAAAGCAACGTGGCAATAGGCGCACGCCGCGAGACCGAGGCACAGCACCAGGCAGTTCTGCAAGCTTAGGTCGACCATAACCGAGAACTGGAGGCCATGGGGTGTAACGAACGCGGCAACGGTGCTCGCCGTTTCCGCGTGACTGCTCTGCGCCATCATGAGCCCGGCGAAGATCAGCGCGGCATGATTGGCAAGGAAGAAGCCGGCCGACCTCTTTGCCTGGCAAATCATCCAGCAAGCGCCTGCCGCAAAGACAATGATGGCGGCGTCGACGGCCACCGACCCGCCGAGATAGATATGCGCCTGCTGCCAGAACATGGTCGAGTAAGGCCGCAGCTCGAGCCAGGCGTGCCACACGGCGGGGCTCGCCGGATAAAAGCCGAGAAGCAGCGCCGCCATCCGCTCCGCCGCCAAGAGAAGCAGCATCAGGGCCGGAAAGGCAAAAAGCAGTATCGGCTTGCGCATCATGTCATCCCCTCGACATCCGATGGCCGATTCTAAGCCGCATTGGTTGCGCGACACTTAACGCAACGCCTTGCTTTTCAAGGAATGTCGCTCATGTCTAATGTGCGAAGGGGTCAACGGTCGGGATGGCGCCGTGTCGACAGGAACTAACGGGCTGGGCTCGAGCAGCATCACCGGCTGTCGGCACGATCCCATGGAGGTCCGCGCGTGAGCCAGGCGAAACCGCCCAGCCGCCCGCTGCTGGCGCCGATGCTCGGTGGTCTCGGGCTGCTCGCGGCATGCTGCTGATCGCCGAGAGCAGGCCCTGGCTGCCGCCCGACCGGCCTCCGGTCGCGCCGGCCCAGGATGCCAGCGACCTTAAGCCTGCCTCTCAGGTCCCGGTTCAACAGACGCGGCCGGGCGAGCCGGCACGCAAGATCGCCGAGGATCTCATTGCGCCGCCGCCGCTCGACCCGTCGGGGATCGAGCGCATCGAGCCGCGCCCTCCGCTCGGCGAACTCGGGCTCGCGCCGCGACCGAAAACGCCGATGCCGCGGGTTTGGCGCGAGACGCTGCTTTTCGGTCCGGTCGCGACCTCCTCGGTGGTCTTCGAGTCTATGGGACGCACGGTCGCCATCAGCGGCACGATCGGCATGGACCCCGGCAGGACCTGCTCGTTCGACAACACTGCCTGGCCTTGCGGCCAGCGGGCACGGGCCGCCTTCAACGCCTGGCTGCGCGGCCGGGCGCTGAAATGCCTGCTGCCGCCGGATGCCGACCGCTTCGCCATCGCCGCGCCCTGCGCGCTCGGCAAGCAGGATGTCGGCGCCTGGCTGGTCTCCAACGGCTGGGCGATGGCCGCTCCCACCGGCATCTACGGCGAGGCGGAAGCGGTGGCGAGAGAAGCCAGGATGGGCATTTTCGGACCACCGCAATAGCGCAATCGCGGGAAAGCCGGTTTCCGTCGCGGAATTGCGTGAAAGCAGAATGGTCAGAGCGGTTCGGCGATTCTAGAAACCCAGAACTGGTCCAACGGCCAGGCAGGTCATCACTCGAGCCGCGGGCTGCGGTCGCATGCGCAGGCCGGATCTAGCGCTTCCCATGGAGAAGAAAGCCGACTTTGCATCAAATTGTACGCTTCCCTGAAACCGAAATTGCAACGGACCTCCTGTAAGCCAATGCGTCGAACAGGAGATTGGCCCTTGACCACGAAAACACCGACCGCGCCGGCTCAAACGTGGAAGCACCTCATCTTGCTGGCCGTGCTTGGCACCGCCGGCTGCGTCGCCCTTTCGCTGGCGCTGAACTACCTGATGCTTTTCAGCGACAGCCTGACGCCGTTCGCCCGGGGGGCCGTCACGGCCATCATCGTGCCGATCGTCATCGGCCTGCCGCTGTTTGCCCTCACCGGCTGGCAACAGATCGAGATCCGCCGTTACCGGCAGGAACTCACCAAATCCGGCACCTACGACCAGCTGACCGGCTGCCTGAACGGCAAGGTGTTCACATCGATGGTCGACAGGAGAGCGGCGAGACCGGCCGGTCCGCGCTCCGGCGCGTTTCTCGTCATCCATCCGGAACATCTGGCGTCAATCAACCTGCGCTTCGGTCTGGAATGGGGCGACGAGGCCTTGCGGCTGATCGCATCGGCCATCCGATCCGCGGTGCGCAAGGACGATCTGATCGGCCGGCTCGGAACCTCGATGTTCGGCGTCTTCCTGCCGGGTGCGAGCGACCAGGACGCCAAGGAGATCGGCGAGCGTATTCGCGGCGCGGTCGGCGAAATCTATTTCGCGCCGAAAGGCGACAAGGACGTGCTTGCGATCAGCGTCGGCGGCGTCGTCTTCGAACATGAGCTCGATTTCGAGGACATGTACCGCTTCGCGGAGGAAGGCATGGCCGAGTCCCCCGACGAAGCCGGCCTGCGGCTGTCGCACGTCACCAACTGAACTGGCGCGATCGGTCTGCTTCTTGGCCGCACCGGTAACGCGTCTGGGCTGCGGGTGCGCGGGAACTGGAGGCCTCGCCCGAATCGAACCGGGATTGAAGGATTTGCGGTCCTCTGCGTGAACCATTCATCCACGAGGCCTCGCAGGCGGGGCAATTGCCATGGGTTGGCGCCAGACCCATCGTCAGGCGCTGCCCGGTGCGGCAATTACAGGGAAGGCTGGTGCTGCGAGAGAGGATTGAACTCTAACTAATTTCAATAGAATCAATCACTTACGATACGTTTTGTAACGTTGTGACGCGCAGCCGGATGACCTCCAATTTTGGACGAAAAGCGATGCCTTGGTTCTGCCCCGGTGGATCAGGGCACGCCCCGAACGACGGCGAACGCCCAATTCGAGCGGTCGCCTAGTCGATGTGCTGCGATGACGAGCTACCGGCTTTTAGACGTCAGCTGCTGCCTAGGGGGGCGATCACCCTTCGAGATAAAATCCTCGAACTTCTTCTGGTCGAAATTGAAGGCCTGATTGAACCTTTCGGCAAGCTTCTTTGCGGCTTCACGGATTGCTGACTCTTGCTCTTCACGTAGGGTCATGGGCTGGTTCATGCTCCTCTCCCAGAGTTTGCGAATCGCTGACCATCACCATAGTTCTCAGTGAATCACTGAGGCTAGTGAAATCAGCGGACTCCATTTAGGTTCCCTAGGATGTCAAACTCACCACTTATACAACATCCCGAACTCGTGTTCGGACTCGCCGGACCACTTGGTGTCGACCTGGACGGGCTTAGCGACAGCCTCAGCCAATCCCTGAGAGCAGTAGGCTACCACGCGGTTAGCATCAAGTTAACAGACGAGATGCAGGCTTACACAGCTGACATAACCCTGTCAGCGTCGTCTGCATACCACGAGCAGATCGCCGCTAAGATGGATTACGCCACGGCTCTGTGCCGGAAATATGGTAATCCTGCAACGATGGCTCTTATCGCTATCGACGCTATTCAACGCCATCGAAGAGCGCTCTCCGGTTCGATCAACAAGATACCAGACACGCCTACGGCCTATATCGTTCGTCAGCTCAAACGTCCCAACGAGGTTGAACGTCTTCGCCGTCTCTACGGAAAGCAATTTGTGCTCGTGTCGGCCTACACAGCCGTCGAGGAGCGCTTCAATCGAGTGTTCGAGCGCATACAGAGGTCGATCTCAACACGTTCCAGTCCTGCCGACGTGAAGTTTCAGACCAACAAGATCCTCGAGCGTGACGCCGACGAGGATGACGTCAACGGCCAGCATATTCGCGACACGTATCACCTTGCCGACGTTTTCGTCGACGGGAACACACGGCAGGATATGGACCGCACCATAGACCGCTTCATCAAGGGTTTCTTCGGGAAAACCGATGTAACCCCCACGAAGGACGAATACGGCATGTATGCTGCGAAGTCGGCTTCATTGCGGTCGGCAGATCTCTCGCGCCAGGTAGGCGCAGCTATTTTCTCGGATGCCGGTGAGATAATCACCCAAGGATGTAACGAGGTGCCAAAGGCGTTTGGCGGAACCTACTGGGATCAAGAGCAGCCGGACTTCAGGGACGTGAAGCTTGGGTATGACCCAAACGAGGCGCTCAAGAAGCAAATCGTCAAAGACCTGGTCGAGAGACTGCACGAGGCCGGGATGTTATCCGAGACCTGCACCTCTCTGGGCCCGGTGGACTCAATCGTCGCTACGCTAACGGCAAAAAAGAAGGACAAGCAGGGCGTCACCAAAGGGCCTTTGGCGGATGCCGCTATCATGGATTTGACGGAATACGGTCGGATTGTGCATGCGGAGATGTGCGCAATCTGTGATGCAGCCCGCCTTGGTCGGAGCGTCAAGGGCGGCACATTGTTCTGCACAACCTTCCCCTGCCACAACTGCACGAAACATATCCTCGCGGCTGGCATTAGGAGGGTCGTATATATCGAACCTTATCCGAAGAGCCGGGTCCAGGAGCTCCACGGCCATGAGGTCTCGCTCGAGAGCGAGAGCGCCGACAGAGTCGGCTTCGTCCCATTCATAGGCATATCGCCATTCCGCTATCGCGACATATTCCAGAAAGGGAGGCGCAAGAACCCTGATGGAAGCGCCTCGAGTTGGCTCGGCGGAGCGCCCGCGCCTATGCTCGATCCAGGCTTGGGAGCTTATCTTGATAGTGAAGCAGGCGAGCTGCTCGTCCTCACTGGCTCCTACGACGAAAAGGAGCTACGACTGCCAGGAGGCGATGGAGCCGGGCTTTCAGGCGATCGTCTACTGCATGATTGAAGCCGGGTGGCTACGCGGCGAGGTGATGCGCTCGCTGCGCCTGGTGATCGCCGCCGACAACATAACCAGAGGGAAAATGCGATGGTCGAGGCCGAACTGGCGATCGCGCGGGCGATGATCCGAGCAAGGAAATGAAGAAGCCTGCCTTCGTGCGGCGGTTCGGAATTGGCTTGCGCTGAAGTTGCTTCTTGCCGGTGTCAAGGCTGACTGAACGACCTTGACTGCCTACACTCACTAGGTCACTCTTGCACCGTGCCTCGAGAGAATCGGCGCCGGGCACTCTGAGCATAACGCCGCATGATAACCGACGATGGGGGAGCCCTTACGT
>NZ_RZSB01000969.1:0-1914 GCF_004023285.1 Mesorhizobium sp. M2A.F.Ca.ET.067.02.1.1 | reverse complement strand
TGAAAGTGCTGTCGGGCGTCTATCCGTCCGGGACCTATGATGGCCAGATCATCTTTCGCGGCCAGGAATGCAACTTCAAAGGCATTCACGACAGCGAGCATATGGGCATCGTCATCATTCACCAGGAGCTTGCCCTGGTGCCGATGCTGTCGATCGCGGAAAACATCTTCCTAGGCAACGAGCACGCCACCTATGGCGTCATCGACTGGGACGCCAACGAGGCGCGCACGGCCGCCCTGCTCAAGAAGGTCGGGCTCAAGGAGGACCCCAAGACGCTGATCACCAATATCGGTGTCGGCAAGCAGCAGCTGGTCGAGATCGCCAAGGCGCTCAGCAAGGAAGTGAAGCTCCTGATCCTGGACGAGCCGACCGCGTCGCTCAGCGAGAAGGACAGCCAGGCGCTGCTCGACCTGCTGCTCGAGTTCAAGCGCCAGGGCATGACCTCGATCCTGATCTCGCACAAGCTGAACGAGGTGAACCGCGTCGCCGACAAGGTGACGGTGATCCGCGACGGGCGCACCATCGAGACGCTGCCAAGGCAGGACATCTCGGAAGACCGCATCATCACCTCGATGGTCGGCCGCTCGCTCGACGACCGCTATCCGCCGCGCGAGCCGCAGATCGGCGAGGTCATCTTGGAAGTGAAGGACTGGTCGGTCTACCACCCGATCCACGCCGAGCGGCAGGTCATCAAGAACGTCAACCTCAATGTGCGCAAGGGCGAGGTGGTGGGCATTGCCGGGCTGATGGGCGCCGGCCGCACCGAATTCGCGATGAGCCTGTTCGGCCGCTCCTATGGCCGGCACATCACCGGCGAGGTGTCGCTGCACGGCAAACCGCTCGACCTCTCGTCAGTGAGCAAGGCGGTGGAGAACCGCATCGCCTATGTCACCGAGGACCGCAAGACCTACGGCCTCAACCTCATCGACCACATCAAGCACAATGTGACCTTGGCCAATCTTGGCGGCGTTTCCAGCCGTGGCGTCATCGACGACATGCGCGAGATGAGCGTCGCCAACGACTACCGCAAGAAGACCAACATCCGCGCCTCCAGCGTCTATCAGCTGACCGGCAACCTCTCGGGCGGCAACCAGCAGAAGGTGGTGCTGTCGAAATGGCTGTTCGCCGATCCGGAAGTCTTGATCCTCGACGAGCCGACCCGCGGCATTGACGTCGGCGCTAAGTACGAAATCTATACGATCATCGCCCGCCTCGCCGCCGAGGGCAAAGCGATCATCGTCATCTCGTCGGAAATGCCCGAATTGCTCGGCATCACCGACCGCATCTATGTGATGAACGAAGGGCGTATCGTCGGCGAAATGGCGGCAAGCGACGCCAGCCAGGAAAAAATCATGCGCGCCATCGTTCGCGGAGAAGGAAAAAAAGCATCATGAGCACAGAAAGCGCTCCCGCACCGCAGAGCGGCACAGCCGAGGACGTCAAGCAGGGTCCGCGCATCGCCGTCTCGGCCCTGACGACGAACCTGCGCGAATACGGCCTGATCATCGCGCTCATCGTCATCATGCTGTTCTTCCAGTACACGACGTCGGGCACGCTGTTCAAACCGGTAAACCTTTCGAACCTGGTGCAGCAGAACTCGTTCATCATCGTGATGGCGCTGGGTATGCTCCTGGTGATCGTCGCCGGCTATATCGACCTCAGCGTGGGATCGGTGGCAGGCTTCATCGGCGCGCTGGCGGCGATGATGATGGTGATCTGGCCGCTCGGCATATTCTCGAATCCGCTGGTGGTCTCGATCGTCTGCCTGATCGTCGGCGCGCTGATCGGCGCGGCGCAAGGCTACTGGATCGCCTATCACAAGATACCGAGCTTCATCGTGACGCTGGCCGGCATGCTGATCTTCCGCGGCATCTGCCAGGCGCTGCTCGGCGGCGGCTCGTCGGTCGGCCCGCT
>NZ_RZSB01000968.1:0-1920 GCF_004023285.1 Mesorhizobium sp. M2A.F.Ca.ET.067.02.1.1 | reverse complement strand
CTGACATTGCGCCCAGTCCCCCCTCTCTGCCCTGCCGGGCCCGGCCCTTCGCTGTCGCTCCCGGCGTTCGTCGTTCGAAAAGCCAAGCAATTGGCTTTTCGTCCGCTACGCGGACCTCTCCTCACCCCCCTCAAGGGGGGAGATTGGACGTCGCGCCGGCTTTCGCCAACTATCGACGTCGCAGAGTCTGCGGAGCGGCTCAAACTGCTAATCTCCCCCCTTGAGGGGGAGATGGCCGGCAGGCCAGAGAGGGGGGCCTGGGCGCCATCCTCTCGGAACGTCCGCTCCACCGGCGTCGCATGATGGCCGCATCCACCACCAAACCCGAATTCCCCTGGTGGCTTGCCGCCGCGGCCGTCCTCGCACTGGCTGCAGCCCTCGCCATCGCGTCCAGCGACCTCTATGCCGAGGTCTTCGCCACCGTCGCCAAGGGCATCGGCATCACCATCATCGTCACCGCGGTCGCCTTCGCCTTAGCCTCGGCGCTTGGGCTCGGCATCGCGCTGATGGCGCTGTCGGGATCGCAGTGGCTGCGCCAGATCGCGCGCTTCTATGTCGAGATCATCCGCGGCGTGCCGATCCTGGTGCTGTTGTTCTGGATCGCCTTCGCCGGCGCGCCGGCCTTCGTCGCCGCCTGGAATGCGCTGACCGCGCCGCTGCAGAGTGCCGGGCTGATGGGCGAACTCCTGGTGCGCGACGTGTCGCTGTTGTGGCGCGCCATCATGGCTTTGACCATCGGCTATTCGGCCTTCATCTCGGAGGTGTTCCGCGCCGGCATCCAGTCGGTCGAGAAAGGCCAGATCGAAGCCGCCAAGGCACTCGGGCTCAGCCGCGCGCAACGTTTCAGGCTGATCGTGTTCCCGCAGGCGATCCGCATGATCCTGCCGCCGCTCGGCAACGACTTCGTCGCCATGGTCAAGGATTCCTCGCTGGTCTCCGTGCTCGGGGTCGCCGATATCACCCAGATCGGCAAGGTCTATGCCGCCGGCTCCTTTCGCTTCTTCGAGACCTATTCGATCGTTGCCTATATCTACCTCATCCTGACCGTCGGCCTGTCGCTGGCGCTGCGGGCATTGGAGCAGCGGCTGCGTCGGCAACACGGGGAATAGCCGGCAGCAAAAGTCCGCGCTACGATCCTCCGCTCATCATTGCGGAGGAGACGCCCCATGAATCTCGACAAGGCCAATGCGGCGCTGGATTCCGTCTATTCGGCCGACTCGCCGGAAGGGCTCGCCAGGGCCTATGCCGACTGGGCCGCGACCTATGACAGCGAGACCGCTTCGCTGGGTTACCTTCTGCCGTTCCTGATCACCGCCTGGGTGGCGCGGCACGTGCCGGCGGGCGAAGGCCCGCTGCTCGACGCCGGCTGCGGCACCGGCCTGTCAGGGCCGTCGCTGAAGGCGCTTGGCTATGGCGACATCGTCGGCCTCGACCTCTCCGATGACATGCTGAAGATCGCCGGCAGCCGCCAGGCCGACAACAAGCCGGCTTATGGCGAGCTGAAGAAGGCGATGCTCGGCGGCCCGCTGCCCTGGCCGGATCGGCATTTTCGCGCCTTCTTCTCGACCGGCGTCTTCACCATCGGCCACGCGCCGGCCTCCGGCCTGCACGAACTGGTGCGCATCACCAAAAGCGGCGGCCACGCCATTTTCACCGTGCGCGACCAGGTGTTCGAGAGCGGCGGGTTTCAGGGCGTGTTCGACGAGCTGACGCGGGCAGGGAGATGGCGGCTGGTGGAGCAGAGCCCATGGTTCCGCTGCTACGCGATCGGCGATCCGGAGGCGCTTGTGAAGACCTTTGTGTTCGAGGTGGTGTGAGCGCCAGTCTCTCCTTCCCCCCTTGTGGGGGAAGGTGGCCGCATAGCGGCCGGATGAGGGGTGCTCCGGGGAATGCCGGCGTCTCACTCCGCTGGAACACCCC
>NZ_RZSB01000967.1:0-1929 GCF_004023285.1 Mesorhizobium sp. M2A.F.Ca.ET.067.02.1.1 | reverse complement strand
CTCGCCGAGCCGGCCGCTGGCCGTCAGCCCCTCGCCCAGCCTGACGATGCGCGAGAAGGCGTCGATGACGCGGAATTGGCCGTGACGGCCGGGCACCGCGACCAGCAACCGGCAATTGTTGGTGCCGAGGTCGAGCGCGGCGAAGACAGGCAATTCCTGCTGGGGCGGACGTGGCGCAGACTGGAGCGGCGGCCTTCGCTCGGCCTGCAAGGGCGGACTCTGAGGCTGGCTTGCCGTCGTGCTGGCAGGCGCGGCATTGGGCACGGCGCCGTTCTCGTCACGCGCGAACACCTTGCGGCCGCGCTTGCGCTTGCGGCGCTTGCGCGTCTTGCCTTTCGGCTGATCGCCATGCTGGTCGGCCTGACCGGCGCCAGTCTGTCTCTGGCCTGCATGTTTGGGGCCGGCATGTTTGGAGCCGGCATGTCTGGGGTCGGCATGTCTTTGGTGCGCACCCGCGTGGCGGCTGAATCGCGCCGGTTGCGGGCCTCCCGACTGCGCCGGCGATGCCCCGGACATGCCCACTGCCGACGCGCCCGCGCCGGTATCGTGGTCTTCCACTTCAGTTCCTTCCGGCGCCGCGCGAACCGGGAACGGACGCAGCAGGCACCTCGATTTGTTTCAAGTTGGCAACAGAGTAGCAGTGCCGTTCGCAATCACCAAGAGCGCGGGGCTCGAATTTTGGCAGGGTCACGTCGGGGCAATGTCTTGCCGGTTGAATAGCCGGCTTCAATCAGGCATGTCTCAAATGCGGGTTCGAAGAGGTTGGGCACCATCACAACAATGAGCTGCAACGCATGATGACGACGCCATGAATTGGAGGCGCTATTTCTGGCCGGTCATAGGCATCGCGGCCGTTGCGTTCTCGCTGTGGCTGCTCATTCACGAATTGCGCGGCGTATCGCTCGACGATGTCTGGGCCGGTATCGCCGCCATCCCGCCGCGCGGCTGGGTGCTGGCGGCGCTAAGCTCCGTCGTCGCCTATGCCTCGCTCGCCGGCTACGACCACATAGCGCTCTTGCATATCGGCAAGAAAGTATCGTGGCTGTTCGTCACGCTGTGCTCCTTCACCACCTACGCGGTGTCGCACAATATCGGTGGCTCAGTGTTTTCCGGCGCGGTGATCCGCTATCGCGCCTATGCCACAAGGGGGCTGATCGGCCAGGAGATCGGCGTGCTGGTGGCGATCTGCTGGTTCACCTTCATCCTCTCCAGCGTCTTCCTCGGCGGCCTCGTTCTGCTGTTCGAGCCGCAGATCATCGATCGCTTCACCGGCGCGCCGCACCATGGCGCCGCCTTCGCCGCCGGGCTCGCCATGCTCATCCTCGTCGGCGCCTATGCCTTCGGCAGTTGGCTCCGGCTGAGACCTTTGAAGATCGGCTCCTTCCAGCTGCACTACCCCGCGCTGCCGATCGTGGCGCGACAGTTGCTGGTCGGGCCTGTCGAGCTGCTGGCATCCACCGCGATCATCTATTTCGCCCTGCCGGAGACCGGCAATCCCGGCTATTTCGTCGTGCTCGGCGTGTTCATGGTGTCGTTCTCGATCGGGCTCCTGTCGCATGCGCCGGGCGCGCTCGGCGTGTTCGAGGTCGTCTTCCTCACCGGGCTGTCGGACATGGATCCGGTCGGCGTGCTTGCAGCACTTCTGGTGTTCCGCCTGTTCTATCTCATCATTCCGCTGCTGATCGGCCTTTGCATGGTGCTCTATTTCGAGCATTCGCAGTACAGCAAAGGCGGCAGTTGAGCCCTTTGCCCGCTTCCGCGGGGAGCATCCGCAAAAAGGCTGCGGTTGATCTCAGTTGCGGGCTTGACTATTTTCCGATGCCGGCTACAAGGCAGCGCTCGCGGCACATGAGCCGCTCGGCTAGCGCGACACCAGACGCGCCTGCTGGGGAATAGGTTAACGGTAGACCCACGGACTCTGACTCCGTT
>NZ_RZSB01000966.1:0-1933 GCF_004023285.1 Mesorhizobium sp. M2A.F.Ca.ET.067.02.1.1 | reverse complement strand
GTCGATCTCAGCGTCGGAGATCTTCACATCGTGCGGGTCGCCTGGATAGTCGCGGTCGGTTGTCCCGATCAGCGTGAATTCTTCCTCGTAGGGAATGGCGAAGATGATGCGGCCGTCCTTGTTCTGGAAGAAATAGGCGCGCGGATCGTCGAACTTCTTGGCGACGACGATGTGGCTGCCTTGGACAAGACGGACATTATGGACTTCGTTCTGGCCGACGGCTGTCTGCAGAACGTGATCGACCCACGGGCCGGCGGCGTTGACGAGAAGCCGCGCGCGAACCTCTTCGGTGTCGCCGGTCAGCACGTTCTGCACCTTGACGGTCCATATTGAGGCGTCGCGGCGCGCGCTGACGACCTTGGTGCGGGTGCGGATGATGGCGCCCCGGTCGGCGGCGTCACGAGCGTTCAGCGCCACCAGACGAGCGTCATTGACCCAACCATCCGAATATTCGAAAGCCTTGCGGAACAATGGCTTGAGCGGCTTGCCTGCCGGATCGCTCGCCATGTCCAGCGTCTTCGTCGCAGGCAGCAGCTTGCGCCCGCCGATGTGATCGTAGAGGAACAGCCCGAGCCGGATCAGCCAGGCGGGCCTCAGGCCCTTGGCATAAGGCAGGACGAAGCGCATCGGCCAGATGATATGCGGCGCGTTCTTCCACAGAACCTCGCGCTCCATCAGCGCTTCGCGCACCAGCCGGAACTCGTAGAATTCAAGATAGCGAAGCCCGCCATGGATAAGCTTGGTCGAGCCGGAGGACGTCCCGCTCGCCAGATCGTTCATCTCGGCAAGGTAAACCGAAAATCCGCGGCCAACGGCGTCGCGGGCGATACCGCAGCCATTGATGCCGCCGCCGATGACGAAAATGTCATGGATCGGGGATGTGTCCAAAAGTTCCTCCAACGATTTCGCATTGCACCATTTTTGTGTTTTACGAAACCGTGACGGAATTATTTCGAACTCAAAGCGAATGTCAAACGAAATTTCATCGCTGCGTGAAACAGCCATGAAGCACCGCTATTCGAGCGCCGTCTCGATCAGCCGGACCTCGGTCTCCTCGCAAATCCGGCGAATCGAGGGGATGTCGCAACGATCGGTGATGAAGGTATTCACCTGCGAAAGGTGGCCGATCCGGACCGGCGCCGTGCGCTCGAACTTGGTCCGGTCGGAGACCAGGATGACGTGGCGCGCATTGGCTATGATCGCCTGCGCCACCTTCACCTCGCGGAAATCGAAGTCGAGCAGCGCGCCATCATGATCGATGGCCGAGGCGCCGATGACGGCATAATCGACTTTGAACTGGCGGATGAAATCGACGGCCGCTTCGCCGACGACACCACCGTCGGAACCGCGCACCACGCCGCCGGCGATCACCACCTCGATCGTAGGATAGATGCGCATCCTATTGGCAACATTGATGTTATTGGTGATGACCATCAGCCCGTTATGGTCGAGAAGCGCCTTGCTGACTGCCTCGGTGGTGGTGCCGATATTGATGAACAGCGAAGCATTGTCCGGGATCAACCGCGCCGCCGCGCCGCCGATCGCCTCCTTCTCGTCGGCCGCGATCTTGCGCCGCGCCTCGTATTCCATGTTCTCGATGCCGGACGGGAACAGCGCGCCGCCATGGATGCGGGTGAGCAGCCGCTGATCGCACAGATCGTTGAGGTCCTTGCGGATGGTCTGCGGCGTCACATTGAAATGCGTCGCCAGATCCTCGACCAGAACCCGGCCGTGGTCTTTCGCCATCTGGATGATTTCGGCGTGGCGTGGCGAAAGAAACATCCGGGCGTCCCTCCATTTTCGTTTTTCTCCTCTATATCGGAAAACGAAAGCGAAGAAAAGGTATAAGCCGGCTAACGAAAATCATCTGATTGCAAAAGGCAACCCAGTGCGGAACGCGTCCACCCGCCTCAGGACGGGCGGCGGGCAATCT